>NZ_AKJO01000147.1:0-27327 GCF_000282295.1 Pseudomonas sp. GM33 | reverse complement strand
GGGGCCGTACGTAAGGGGCGAGACCTTTGGTTCCTTTGGGGCGTTTGCCAAAGGGACTCGCCGTAAGGGCGAAACCATAAGCCGCCGTTACCGCAGAAACGGATATGTACCCGGTTAAAAACCCAACGATGAAACAAGCTTCGAGCCCCTTGCCCCCCCGCCACAGACGGCTAACATCAAACAAAAGGAAAATATCTCCACCCCCACCCCTAAAGTTGAAGGACTCGACAACCGACACAGTGCTAATAGGCTAACTCGTCAAGACAACTGCAAATCAGCCAAGCTGCAGGCAAAATCCCCCAAGGATGATTGTCCCTTTGACTGCCATAACGGGATTGCCAATACTCATGGCAACTTGATACTACCCGCACGGAACAAGGAATATCCCTTTGAAGCTGGAACTCAAGAACAGCTTGTCGGTGAAGTTGCTCCGGGTCGTGCTCCTGTCGGCATTGATCGTCGGCGTGGTCTTGAGCTGCGCGCAGATTGTGTTCGATGCCTATAAAACACGCCAGGCCGTCGCCAGCGATGCCGAACGCATCCTCGACATGTTTCGCGACCCCTCGACCCAGGCCGTCTACAGCCTGGACCGGGAAATGGGCATGCAGGTGATCGAAGGCCTGTTTCAGGACGCCGCCGTGCGCAAGGCCTCCATCGGCCATCCCAACGAAGCCATGCTCGCGCAAAAAACCCGCGAACTGCAGCACTCCCACAGCCGCTGGCTGACCGACCTGATTCTCGGCCAGGAACGCACCTTCACCACCCAACTGGTCGGTCGCGGGCCTTACAGCGAGTATTACGGCGACCTGAGCATCACCCTCGATACCGCCACCTACGGCCAAGGGTTCATTGTCAGCTCGGTGATCATCTTCATCTCCGGCGTACTGCGCGCGCTCGCCATGGGGCTGGTGCTGTATCTGGTCTATCACTGGTTGCTGACCAAGCCGCTGTCGCGAATCATCGAGCACCTCACGGAAATCAATCCGGATCGTCCCAGCGAACACAAGATTCCGCTGCTCAAGGGCCACGAGAAAAACGAACTGGGCATCTGGATCAACACTGCCAACCAGTTGCTCGAGTCCATCGAACGCAATACCCATCTGCGCCACGAGGCGGAAAACAGCCTGTTGCGCATGTCCCAATACGATTTCCTGACGGGACTGCCGAACCGGCAGCAATTGCAGCAGCAACTGGACAAGATCCTCATCGACGCCGGCAGGTTGCAACGCCGGGTCGCGGTGTTGTGTGTCGGCCTCGACGATTTCAAGGGCATCAACGAGCAGTTCAGCTACCAGACCGGCGACCAGTTGCTGCTGGCCCTGGCCGATCGCCTGCGCGGCCATAGCGGGCGCCTGGGTGCCCTCGCCCGCCTCGGTGGCGACCAGTTCGCCCTGGTCCAGGCCGATATCGAACAACCCTACGAAGCCGCCGAGCTGGCACAAAGCATTCTCGATGATCTGGAAGCGGCGTTTGCCCTCGACCATCAGGAGATCCGCCTGCGCGCCACCATCGGCATCACCCTGTTCCCCGAGGACGGCGACAGCACCGAGAAGCTGCTGCAAAAGGCCGAGCAGACCATGACGCTGGCCAAGACCCGCTCGCGCAACCGCTATCAGTTCTATATCGCCAGTGTCGACACCGAAATGCGCCGCCGCCGCGAGTTGGAAAAAGACTTGCGCGATGCGCTGCTCCGCAATCAGTTCTATCTCGTCTACCAGCCGCAGATCAGTTATCGCGACAACCGCGTGGTGGGCGTCGAAGCCCTGATTCGCTGGCAGCACCCCGAACACGGCATGGTGCCACCGGACCTGTTCATCCCGCTGGCCGAACAGAACGGCACCATCATTGCCATCGGCGAGTGGGTGCTGGACCAGGCATGCAAACAATTACGCGAGTGGCATGACCAAGGCTTCAGTGACCTGCGCATGGCGGTCAACCTGTCCACGGTTCAATTGCACCACGCCGAACTGCCACGGGTGGTCAACAACCTGCTGCAAATGTACCGCCTGCCGCCACGCAGCCTGGAACTGGAAGTCACCGAAACCGGCCTGATGGAAGACATCAGCACCGCAGCCCAGCATCTGCTCAGCCTGCGCCGCTCCGGTGCGCTGATCGCCATCGACGACTTTGGAACCGGCTATTCATCCTTGAGCTATCTCAAGAGCCTGCCGCTGGACAAGATCAAGATCGACAAGAGCTTCGTTCAGGACCTGCTCGATGACGACGACGATGCGACCATCGTTCGCGCCATCATCCAGCTGGGCAAAAGCCTGGGCATGCAGGTGATAGCCGAAGGTGTGGAAACCGCCGAACAGGAGGCCTACATCATTTCCGAAGGCTGCCACGAAGGTCAGGGTTATCACTACAGCAAGCCATTGCCGGCGCGGGAACTGGGCGTTTACCTCAAGCAGGCCCAACGCAGTAACGCGGCTATTTTGTAATCCCCCTGTAGGAGCGAGCCTGCTCGCGATGAACTTGAGAACACCGCGGGGTATCAGGTTCCCTGCGTTATCGTTGACGTCCATCGCGAGCAGGCTCGCTCCTACAGGGATTCGTGAATAAGAAATATTTCCACCTACAACCCTTTACACATAATGCGAAAGATTTGCATTATGTCGCAGTTTTGCGTGCGCATAGCGCCACTCCACCCCTATCGAAGCAGGATGTTCGCCATGATTCGTATGCCTCTGGCTACCGCCAGTCTGTTGGCCATCGCTATTTCCCTCGCCGGTTGCGGCGAAGGTGACAAAGAAAAAGCTGCCGCGCCTGCGCCAGCCGCCAGCACCGCGGCCGCCCCGGCTGCTGCACCTGCCGCTGCCGGTAAAGTCGACGAAGCCGCCGCCAAAGCCGTTGTCGCTCACTACGCCGACATCGTTTTCGCCGTTTATAGCGATGCCGAATCCACCGCGAAGACCCTGCAAACCGCCGTAGACGCCTTCCTCGCCAAGCCGAACGACGACACCCTGAAAGCCGCCAAGGCTGCCTGGGTTGCCGCTCGCGTGCCTTACCTGCAGAGCGAAGTGTTCCGCTTCGGCAACACCATCGTTGACGACTGGGAAGGTCAGTTGAACTCCTGGCCACTGGACGAAGGCCTGATCGACTACGTCGACAAGTCCTATGAGCACGCCTTGGGCAACCCGGGTGCCACCGCCAACATCATCGCCAACACTGAAGTGCAGATCGGCGAAGACAAGGTCGACGTCAAAGACATCACCCCGGAAAAACTCGCCAGCCTGAACGAGCTGGGCGGTTCCGAGGCCAACGTCGCCACCGGTTACCACGCCATCGAATTCCTGCTCTGGGGCCAGGACCTGAACGGCACCGGCCCTGGCGCCGGCAACCGTCCGGCTTCCGACTACCTGGAAGGCAAAGGGGCTACCGGCGGTCACAACGATCGTCGTCGTGCCTACCTGAAGTCCGTGACTCAGTTGCTGGTCAGCGACCTGGAAGAAATGGTCGGTAACTGGAAGCCGAACGTGGCCGACAACTACCGCGCCACCCTGGAAGCGGAACCGGCTGAAACCGGCCTGCGCAAAATGCTGTTCGGCATGGGCAGCCTGTCCCTGGGCGAACTGGCGGGCGAGCGCATGAAGGTTTCCCTGGAAGCCAACTCCCCTGAAGACGAGCAGGATTGCTTCAGCGACAACACCCACAACTCGCACTTCTACGATGCCAAGGGCATTCGTAACGTGTACCTGGGTGAATACACCCGTGTCGACGGTACCAAAATGACCGGCGCCAGCCTGTCGTCCCTGGTGGCCAAGGCCGACCCGGCTGCCGACACCGCGCTCAAAGACGACCTGGCCGCTACCGAAGCCAAGATCCAGATCATGGTTGATCACGCCAACAAGGGTGAGCACTACGACCAGCTGATCGCTGCCGGCAACACCGCAGGCAACCAGATCGTCCGTGACGCCATCGCCGCCCTGGTCAAGCAGACCGGTTCGATCGAAGCCGCCGCTGGCAAACTGGGCATCAACGACCTGAACCCGGACAACGCTGATCACGAATTCTGATCAACGCTGGCTGAATGAAAAAGGCGACCTTCGGGTCGCCTTTTTTGTGTCCGCCACAGCTCATCCCCTGTGGGAGCGAGCTTGCTCGCGATAGCGGTAGCACATTCAACATTGATATTGGTCATGATGGCCCCATCGCGAGCAAGCTCGCTCCCACAGAGGGATCATCGTTTCCAGATAAACGCTGCCCCACATCAAGCAAACGATAATTCCTCTTATTCAAATTCCCATCCCCTGTTAGACTTTGCGCCCTTGTTTTGCTCGTCTTGCAGGATCCCTGATGCCCTCGCTGCCTCTTCGCTTGTCCGCACTGTTTCTGGCCCTGGGCCTGAGTGCCTGCGATGACGCCCCGAAATTCACCCAGGCAGAACCCGGTGAAGCCCGCTCCGGCGGCAGTGCAACGGTGCGCAAGACCGATCAGAACGCGTTTTCCATGCCCTCGGCGAACCTGCCGCCGTCCCGGCGTGTGGATTTCAGCGTCGGCAACAGTTTCTTCCGCAGCCCTTGGGTGATCGCCCCTTCGACGACGACCGCGCGCGATGGCCTCGGCCCGTTGTTCAACACCAATGCCTGCCAGGGCTGCCACATCAAGGACGGCCGCGGCCATCCACCGACTGCGGACGATGTGAACGCCGTGTCGATGCTGGTACGCCTGTCGATTCCCGACACCCCGGCGTATGCCAAGGTCATCGAGCAGATCGGCGTAGTGCCGGAGCCCGTCTACGGCGGTCAGTTCCAGGACATGGCCGTACCCGGCGTGGCCCCCGAAGGCAAAGTGCGGGTCGATTACACCGCCGTGCCGGTTCGCTTCAAGGACGGCACCGAAGTCGAGTTGCGCAAACCCAGCCTGAACATCACCCAGCTGGGCTACGGCCCGATGCACCCCGACACCCGCTTCTCGGCACGGGTTGCCCCGCCGATGATTGGCCTGGGCTTGCTCGAGGCGATCCCTGACGAGGCGATCCTGGCCAACGCCGAGGCACAGGCCAAGGCGAACAACGGCATCAGCGGACGACCGAACCGGGTCTGGGATGACGCCGGGCAAAAGACGGTTTTGGGAAGGTTTGGCTGGAAAGCCGGACAACCGAACCTCAATCAACAGAATGTTCACGCGTTTTCGGGCGATATGGGCCTCACGACCAGCCTGCGGCCCTTTGATGATTGCACGGACGCGCAAACGGCCTGTAAACAGGCACCCAATGGCAACGGCCCCGATGGCGAGCCGGAAGTCAGCGATAACATCCTGCGCCTGGTGCTGTTCTACAGCCGTAACCTCGCCGTACCAGCCCGTCGTGACGTCAACGCACCTGAAGTGCTGGCCGGCAAAACCCTGTTCTATCAGGCCGGTTGCCAGTCCTGTCACACACCGAAATACACCACCGCCGCCAACGCCGCCGAACCTGAGCTGGCCAATCAAGTGATTCGCCCCTACAGCGACCTGCTGCTGCATGACATGGGCGACGGCCTGGCCGACAACCGTAGCGAATTCCAGGCCAGTGGCCGCGAATGGCGCACCCCGCCGTTGTGGGGCATCGGCCTGACACAAGCGGTCAGCGGCCACACCCAGTTCCTGCACGACGGCCGCGCCCGCAACCTGCTCGAAGCCGTGCTCTGGCATGGCGGCGAGGCGACAGCGGCGCAGCAACAGGTTTTGTCTTTCAATGCCGAGCAGCGCGCCGCGCTGCTGGCGTTCCTGAATTCCCTTTAACACGCATTCCACTCGCGGGAGCCCGACATGTTCCGTCCCAAACTGTTGTTCACCAGCCTTGCCGCCCTCGCCTTGGGCGCCTGCTCGCCCCAGGATCCGCAAGCGGTCACGTCGGCGGCCATCGCCAAGTCGGTGATCCTGCCGACCTACACCCGCTGGGTTGAAGCCGACCGTCAATTGGCGGTCAGCGCCCTCGCATACTGCGAGGGCAAGGAAACCCTGGAAACCGCCCGGGCCGACTTCCTGCACGCGCAAAAAGCCTGGGCCGAGCTGCAACCGCTGTTGATCGGGCCATTGGCCGAAGGCAACCGCTCGTGGCAAGTGCAGTTCTGGCCGGACAAGAAAAACCTGGTCGGCCGTCAGGTCGAGCAACTGGTCAGCGCCCAGCCGCAGATCGATGTGGCAGCGCTGGCCAAGTCCAGTGTCGTGGTGCAGGGCCTCTCGGCCTACGAATACATTCTGTTCGACAGCAAGCCTGACGTGGCCAACGCTGAGCAGAAGAGCAAATACTGCCCACTGCTGATCGCCATCGGCGAACGCCAGAAACAGTTGGCCGAAGAGATTCTGCAAACCTGGAACAACACTGACGGCATGCTCGCGCAGATGAGCAAATTCCCGAACCAGCGTTACGCCGACTCCCACGAAGCGATCGCCGATCTGCTGCGGGTTCAAGTCACCGCCATCGACACCCTGAAGAAAAAACTCGGCACGCCGATGGGTCGCCAGAGCAAGGGCGTGCCGCAACCGTTCCAGGCCGATGCCTGGCGCAGCCAGTCGTCCCTGACCAGCCTCGAAGCCAGCCTCGCGGCTGCCAAAACGGTCTGGGAAGGTGTGGATAACAAAGGCCTGCGCGGTCTGTTGCCGAGCGAGCAGAAGCCGTTGGCCGACAAGATCGATGCCGCCTATGCCGCCTCGCTGAAACTGTTTGCCGGCAACCAGCGCACGCTGACCGACATGCTCAATGACGAGGCCGGCCGCCAGCAACTCAACGAGCTGTATGACAGCCTCAACGTCGTCCATCGCCTGCACGAGGCCGATCTGGCCAAGGCATTGGGCATCCAGCTGGGCTTCAATGCCAACGACGGTGACTGATGAGGGCCAGTTCCATGTTGCGACGCCAGGTTCTGACATTAGGGAGTTTGCTGCTGGGTGCGGTGACGCTGGGCGGCTGGACGCTGTTCAAGCAAAAGGACAAAAGTCCGTTGTTGCTTTCGGCACGGGACGATACCGATGGCCAGCATTACGCCGTCGGTTATCGGCTCGATGGCACCCAGGTGTTCGCCACCCGGGTCGGCCAGCGTTGCCACGACATCATCAACCACCCGACACAGCCGATTGCGCTGTTTGTCGCCCGCCGTCCGGGCACCGAGAGTTACCTGATCGACCTGCGCGACGGCACGCTCCTGCAAACCGTGATGTCGCAGCCCAACCGGCACTTCTACGGACACGCGGTCATTCACCACAGCGGCGACTGGCTGTACGCCACCGAAAATGACACCACCGATCCGGGCCGCGGCCTGCTCGGTGTGTATAAGTTCGAAGGCGAAAGGCTGGTGCACAGCGGCGAGATTTCCACCCACGGCCTGGGTCCGCACCAGGTGTCGTGGATGCCCGATGGCGAAACCCTGGTGGTGGCCAACGGCGGGATTCGCACCGAGGCCGAAAGCCGGGTGGAGATGAACCTCAACGCCATGGAACCGAGCCTGGTCCTGATGCAACGTGACGGCACCCTGCTGAGCAAGGAAACCCTCGCCCAGCAGATGAACAGCGTGCGCCATCTGGCCATCGCCAGCGACGGCACCATCGTCGCCAGCCAACAGTTCATGGGCGCGGCCCACGAGTCGTCGGAGCTGTTGGCGATCAAGCGTCCCGGCCAGCCTTTCGTGGCGTTCCCGGTGCCCGAGCACCAGTTGCAGGCCATGGGGCACTACACCGCCAGCGTCGCGGTGCACAACGACTTGCGCCTGGTGGCGTTGACTGCGCCGCGGGGCAATCGTTTCTTCATCTGGGACCTGGACAGCGGTGAAGTACGCCTGGATGCCCCCCTGCCCGACTGCGCCGGGGTCGGCGCCGTGGCCGATGGTTTTGTCGTGACCTCGGGCCAGGGGCGCTGCCGTTACTACGACTGCCGCCAGACAAACCTGGTCGCCAAACCGCTGGAGCTACCCGCAGGGCTCTGGGACAACCATCTGCATCTGATGGCCTGAATCATTGAAAAGATCGCCGCCTTACGTACTCCCGCAAACGCGACCCGAGGCGGCGAATCTTTTCAGGCTTTCCCCCCTCTAATACCTCACAACCTGTAAAAACGGCAGTTGGATTACCTCTAGACTCCCGGTAATGTGCCCTGCTGTCTCACCTGATTTTCTCCAAGGAACTGGAATATGCTGCGTCGCCGCATGCTGATCATGTTGGGTGTGGTACTACTGATTGTGCTGGTCCTGGCCGCATACAAAGCCTTCTCGATCTACACGATGGTTCAAGGCTTCTCTGCGCCTAAACCGGCCATCAGCGTTGCCGTGGCCACCGCCACCGAGCGTCCGTGGCAAGCCCGCCTGCCTACCGTTGGCACGCTCAAGGCATTGCAGGGCGTGGACCTGAGCCTGGAGACCGATGGCACCGTCATCGATTTGCAGTTCGAGTCAGGGCAAAAGGTCAAGGCCGGTCAACCACTCCTGCGCCTCGACAGCGCCGTTGAAAGCGCCCTGCTGGAAACGGCTCTGGCCGACCTCGGGCTGGCCCAGCTCGATTACGGTCGCGGTAGCCAACTGGTCGGCAGCCAGGCCATTTCCAAAGGCGAGTTCGACCGGCTTTCGGCGGTGCTGAAAAAGAGCCGGGCCACGGTCAATCAACTCAAGGCTGCGCTCGGCAAAAAAAGCATCGTCGCGCCCTTCAGCGGGACCATCGGCATTCGTCACGTAGACGTTGGCGACTATCTTGCCAGCGGCACCATGATCGCCACCCTGCAAGACCTCAGTAGCCTGTATGTCGACTTTTTTGTGCCCGAGCAGTCGGTGCCGAAGATTGCTCTCGGCCAGCCAGTGCAGGTCATTGTCGCGGCGTATCCGAACCAGGAGTACCCGGGCACCATCAGTGCAATCAACCCGAAAGTCGAGAACAGCACCCGTAACGTGCAGGTCCGCGCCACCCTGGCCAACCCCGATGGCAAGTTGATGCCAGGCATGTTCGCCAATCTCCAGGTGCTCCTGCCCGACCCGCAACCGCGCATCGTGGTGCCGGAAAGCGCGATCACCTACACGCTCTACGGCAACTCGGTGTATGTGGCCGTGCAAAAGAAGGCCGAAGACGGCAGCCCGGTAAAGGATGACAAGGGCCAGCCGGTGCTGATCGCCGAACGGCGATTTGTCGAAACCGGCGAACGCCGCGATGGGCAAGTGATGATCACCAAAGGCGTGCAGAACGGCGAGAAAGTGGTGACCGCCGGCCAGCTCAAACTGGATAACGGCGCGCACATTGCCATCAGCGACGACAAGACCCTGGCCGGGCAGAACAGCCCGCCTCGCGCGGACTGATCAAGGAATCCCTATGGCTTTTACCGATCCGTTCATTCGCCGCCCGGTTCTCGCAACCGTTGTCAGCCTGCTGATTGTGCTGCTGGGCTTTCAGGCCTGGAGCAAGCTGCCGCTGCGACAGTATCCACAAATGGAAAACGCCCTGATCACGGTGACCACCGCCTATCCCGGAGCCAACGCCGAGACCATCCAGGGCTACATTACCCAACCGATGCAGCAAAGCCTCGCCAGCGCCGAGGGTATCGACTACATGACCTCGGTGAGTCGCCAGAACTTTTCGGTGATCTCAATCTACGCGCGCGTCGGCTCCAACAGCGACCGTCTGTTTACCGAACTGCTGGCCAAGGCCAACGAGGTCAAGAACCAGCTGCCCCAGGACGCAGAAGACCCGGTGCTGAGCAAAGAATCTGCCAATGCGTCAGTGCTGATGTACATGAGTTTCTTCAGCAAGGAATTGAGCAACCCGCAGATTACCGATTACCTGTCGCGGGTGATCCAGCCCAAACTGGCGACCTTGCCCGGCATGGCCGAGGCCGAAATCCTCGGCAACCAGGTATTTGCCATGCGCCTGTGGCTGGATCCGGTGAAGCTCGCGGGTTTCGGCCTCAGTGCCAGCGATGTGACCAACGCGGTGCGCCAGTACAACTTCCTCTCGGCCGCCGGCGAGGTGAAAGGCGAATACGTGGTCACCAGCATCAACGCCAATACCGAACTCAAGTCCGCCGAGGCCTTCGGGGCGATTCCGCTCAAGGTCGATGGCGACAGCCGTGTGCTGCTGCGGGATGTGGCGCGCGTGGAAATGGGTGCGGAAAACTACGACTCCATCAGCTCCTTCGGTGGCACCCCTTCGGTGTACATCGGCATCAAGGCGACACCTGCCGCCAACCCGCTGGATGTGATCAAGGAAGTGCGCAAGATCATGCCGGAACTTGAGGCCCAGCTACCGCCGAACCTCAAGGGTGAAATCGCCTACGACGCCACGCTGTTCATCCAGGCCTCGATCGACGAAGTGGTGAAAACGCTGTTCGAAGCGGTGCTGATCGTGATCGTGGTGGTGTTCCTGTTCCTTGGTGCCCTGCGCTCGGTGGTGATCCCGGTGGTGACCATCCCGCTGTCGATGATCGGCGTCATGTTCTTCATGCAGATGATGGGGTACTCGATCAACCTGCTCACCCTGCTGGCGATGGTATTGGCCATCGGCCTGGTGGTGGATGACGCCATCGTGGTGGTGGAAAACATTCATCGCCACATCGAGGAAGGCAAGACACCGCTGGACGCCGCCATTGAAGGCGCCCGGGAAATCGCCATGCCAGTGATCTCGATGACCATCACCCTGGCGGCGGTGTATGCGCCGATCGGCTTCCTGACCGGCCTGACCGGGGCGCTGTTCAAGGAGTTCGCCCTGACCCTGGCCGGCGCGGTAGTGATTTCCGGCATCGTCGCCCTCACCCTGTCGCCGATGATGTGTGCGTTTCTGCTGCGTCACGACGAGAACCCCAGTGGCCTGGCCCATCGCCTGGACATGATTTTCGAACGTCTCAAGCGCCGCTACCAGAGCCTGCTTCACGGCACCCTCAACACCCGCCCGGTGGTGCTGGTGTTCGCCGTGATCGTGTTGTGCCTGATTCCGGTCCTTCTGAAGTTCACCAAATCGGAACTGGCGCCGGATGAGGACCAGGGCATCATTTTCATGATTGCCAACGCCCCGCAACCGACCAACCTCGACTACCTGAACACCTACACCGACGAGTTCGTTGCGATTTTCAAGTCGTTTCCCGAGTACTACTCGTCATTCCAGATCAACGGTTTCACCGGCGTGCAATCGGGTATCGGCGGTTTCCTGCTCAAGCCATGGGACGATCGCAGTCGCACGCAAATGGCGATCCTGCCCGAGGTTCAGGCCAAACTGGAAAGCATCCCGGGGTTGCAGATTTTCGGCTTCAACCTGCCGTCCCTGCCGGGCACCGGCGAAGGCTTGCCGTTTCAGTTCGTCATCAACTCCTCCAACGATTACGAACTGCTGCTGCAAGTGGTCGACCGGGTAAAAAAACGGGCGATGGAATCCGGCAAGTTTGCATTTGTCGACGTTGACCTGGCCTTCGACAAGCCGGAAGTGGTGGTGGATATCGACCGCGCCAAGGCAGCGCAGATGGGGGTTTCCATGCAGGATCTGGGGGGAACCCTGGCAACCCTGCTGGGTGAAGGCGAAATAAACCGATTCACCATCGAAGGTCGCAGCTACAAGGTCATTGCCCAGGTCGAGCGAACGTTCCGCGACAATCCGGACTGGCTGAACAATTACTACGTGAAAAACACCCAGGGCGAGCTGTTGGCATTGTCGACCCTGATCACGGTCACCGACCGCGCTCGACCGAGACAGCTGAACCAGTTCCAGCAACTCAACTCCGCCATCCTGTCCGGCGTGCCGCTGGTGAGCATGGGGGAAGCCATCGACCTCGTGCGCCAGATCGCCCGCGAAGAGGCACCGGTCGGTTTTGCATTCGACTACGCCGGCGCGTCGAGGCAGTACGTACAGGAAGGCAGCGCCCTGTGGGTCACCTTTGCCCTGGCACTGGCGATCATTTTCCTGGTGTTGGCGGCGCAGTTCGAAAGCTTCCGCGACCCGCTGGTGATCCTGGTCACCGTCCCCCTGTCCATCTGCGGCGCGTTGATTCCGCTGTTCCTGGGTTGGTCGAGCATGAACATCTACACCCAGGTCGGTCTGGTGACGTTGATCGGGTTGATCAGCAAGCATGGCATTCTAATCGTCGAGTTCGCCAACCAGCTACGCAAGGACAAGGGCCTGACGGCGCGGGAAGCCGTGGAGGAAGCGGCGGCCATCCGCCTGCGTCCGGTGTTGATGACCACCGCGGCGATGGTGTTCGGCATGGTGCCCTTGATCATCGCCACCGGTGCTGGCGCGGTCAGCCGGTTCGACATCGGCACGGTCATCGCGACCGGCATGTCGATCGGCACGTTGTTCACCCTGTTTGTGTTGCCTTGCGTCTACACGGTTCTGGCCAAACCCGATAAGCGCTGACGCAGAAAAACCTGTGGGAGCGGGCTTGCTCGCGAAGGCGATTGATCAGTCAACTTATTGGTTGAATGACACACCGCTTTCGCGAGCAAGCCCGCTCCCACATTGAATCGTGCATGTTTGGAAGTCAGGGCAAAAAAAAGGCCTCGCAAGTGCGAGGCCTTTCATTTTGGCTTCAATCGATTCAACTTTGCGGCCTCAATCCCTGAGAAAGTCCGAACATGAATAACAATAAATCATGATCGGGTCGAGTGGCCACGGATGCCTTCGCAACCCGCGGCAACGGACAATGTTCTTCTGCGCTTATCGAGCTGAGAACCTGGGGGCGTGGTTGCTCCCAGGTTGCCATCGCGATCGATGCAACTGCCAAGGCTCCTACCAGAAACAAACCTCGTGCAATTTCGAGTTTCATCGCTATAAACCCTTGATAGCGCTGCCAAACGCCGTCTCATAAAAGTAGACGAGCTTTTTCCAGTCTGCATCGCTGAACGACGAGTGGCGACGCAACTGTTTCATGTCATGGAGAGCTGCGCGACGGGCCGTCAAACGCTGTCGGCATTTCTCCAGATCGATCAGGGCCACTTCGACCTTGGCCGTCTCGCCCTCACCGGTCACGCGAACGAATACGTGCTTGTCGTAAAGGCAACCGTGCTGCCAGCGGCCCTTGTGCATGCGAGCCAGGTTTTCAGCCAGGTCCTTGAGCACGCGCTCGTTAATGGCCTCACCATGACGCTCGCGACCACCAGCGGCGTACCAGCGATCGATTTCCTCGAAGCCGTCCAGCGACTTGGTGACCAGCAAGGCACGCCATTTGTGCACGGGATCGCGCTGTGCCCCACAGAAAACGATTTCCGGAACCCGTACGCCAAGCACCGTCACACCGGTGAGCGCGGTATGCTCGCGCAGTACCGTAGGCCGCCCGAAAGGGTGCTGCCAGCTACGATGGATATGCCCGGTCTGGCGCTTGACGTAGAGCAGTTGACCATCACTGCCCATCAGGCGTTGAACACCACTTTCCCCGCCGCGACGGACGTTGGGTTCCTCCACCCATTCACCGCGCTGATTCCAGAAGTAATCGAAGCGGTCCTGGGGAACGACTTCCGTTTCTGCTGCACACTGCACTGCCATCCTGTTACCTCTTGCGTAATACGTAAACTCGCCACATGGCATAGAGCGGCAAAAAGTCCAGTTGTTCCTGGATGCGGAAACCCGCCTGCTCAAATTCCTTCTCTACGGTAGCGGCCGGTAACACAAACCGGTTTTGGTAACCTTCCTGCCCACGGGTTTTCTCCGAACGCTTGCGTTTCCAGGCCTTGAAGTTGCCATCGACCCACAGCGAAATGATCACGCTGTCGCGGGAAACACGCTCGAATTCACGCAGGATAGCCATGCGATGCTCGGCTTCACCGATGTGGTGGAGCAAGCGCATGCAAAAAATGCTGTCGACGGCGTTGTCCGGCAAGGCGATGTCGAATGCGGATGTGTGCAAGGGTTGTACCCGCTTCACCACATCGGCCGGTTGCGCCTGGGTTGCGATCTTCAGCATGGATTCCGAATTATCGGCACCGATGATCACACGGTTGGATTTTTCCGCCAACAAGGGCCAGAAACGCCCTGCACCACAAGGCAAATCGAGGACCAGACCAGGCTCGCCAACCAAGGCCAGCGCCTTGCGCGCCAGTTGTTCGTCACGCCAATGGGACAATCGACGGCCGAGACCTTCCTGGTGTTTGCGCAAATAGCGTTGCGCGTGTTGATCGTCGTACTTTTCTGAAAAATCGAGTTTGATCGGGCCGTCCATCATCAGGTCTCCTGAACTTCTGATAGCAACTACCTTAGATTTTGCGGTGTCGGCGACTGGTCATCCATTTGTGAAAATATCGTTATGGGAAACCCGCAATTATTACAGGGTTTTACTGAATTGATTGGGTTTTCTGGACGGCCGACTCAACGGATCAAGTTCGGGATAGCTCCACCTGAAAACGGCAGCCACTAGGCTCCATCGTCGTCAGGCTGACGCTCCAGCCCTGGTTTTCACAGATCCGCTGCACCAGTGAAAGCCCAAGACCCAGACCTTCCCCACGCTTTTCGTTGCCTCGAACAAAAGGTTCGAACATCGCCTCGCGTTTCTCCTCGGGAATCCCCACCCCACTGTCCTCGACCAGAAAGCCCGTCCCCGTCAGGCTCAGGCGAATGAAGCCCCGTTCGGTGTAATGCAAGGCGTTGCGCAGCAAGTTACCCATCACAGCGTGCAGCAGTGTTGCATTGTAGCCCTTGGGCTCAGGCTTGCCCGGTTCGAAAATCAGCTTCAACCCTTTGCTTTCAATGGGCTCGCGCCACAGACCGAGCAATCCCTCGGCCACCTGGCCCAGGGACTGCTGCGGCGACATGCTGGCGTCTTCGCGCTGGGCACGGGCCAGCATCAGGAAGGTTTGCACCAGCTCACGCATTTCTTCACATGCCCGGGCAATGCGCTCGACCTGGGCGCGACCACGCTGATCGAGACCAGGGTTTTCCAGCAACAACTCGCAGGAACTGGCCAATATCATCAGGGGCGTGCGCAATTCGTGGCTGACGTCGCTGGTAAACAAGCGCTCACGAGTCAGGGCCTGACGCAAGCGCCCGAGGGTAGCGTCGAAGGCTACGGCCAACTCGCCCACTTCGTCGGCGGCATAATCCGGGGCCAAAGGGGGGGCCAGGCCGAGCAGTTGATCGCGATGGCGTACCTGCCGGGCCAACCGCACCACCGGTGCCATGACCTTGCGTGCCAGGACCCAGCCGAGAAACACCGCCAGTGCCAGGCTCAGTACAAAACCCACCAGCACCACAGCAAACAGCACCCGCTCACGCTCTTCGAAGTCGCTCTGGTCCTGCAACAGCACGTAACGTCGTCCGTCGACGATTTCGACCATCGCGTGGTACGACAGGTTTTCACGGAAGACTTCGTGAAAACCCGGCTCCAGATGGCGCAAATCCTTGGGCAACCTGAAATCGCCGGGCCCGTTGCTGAAGTAGAACAATTGGTCCGGTTCGGGGCGATGGCTCCAGTCCGTGACGTTGTCCATCAGCAACAGGCGCTGCAAATCACCGCCCAGGCCTGCCGAAATCAGTTTTTCCTCCACCAGGTGCACGGTCGCCACGATGCCCATGGCAAAGGCACCCGCCACCAGTGCGCTCATCAGCGCAAAGGCAATGATGATGCGTTGGGAAAGGCTCTGCTTAAACTCCATCACGCCCCTCGGCCAGGCGATACCCCACACCGTGAACGGTTTGCAGCAATGGCTTGGCGAACGGCTTGTCGATCACCTGGCGCAGTTGGTGGACATGGCTGCGCAGGCTGTCGCTGTCCGGACAATCGTCCCCCCACAGCGCCTCTTCAAGAATTTCACGACGCAACACATGCGGGCTTTTCTGCATCAACACGGCGAGCAATTTCAGGCCAACCGGGTTGAGTTTCAGCAATCGGCCTTCGCGGGTGACTTCCAGGGTGTCGAGGTCATAGTTCAGGTCGCCGACCTGCAAGGTCCGCCGCCCGCCGCCCTGGGTCCGGCGCATGACCGCTTCGATACGCGCTGCCAGTTCCGACAGGGCGAACGGCTTGATCAGGTAATCATCGGCGCCGGACTTGAAGCCTTGCAGACGGTCGTCCAGTTGATCGCGGGCCGTGAGCATGATCACCGGCGTTTCGCGGCGGGCATCTTCGCGTAGCCGTTTGCACAGGGTGTAGCCATCGATGCCGGGCAACATGATATCGAGCACGATCAAATCGTAGTGCTCGGTGGCCGCCAGATGCAGGCCCGACAAACCATCCTGAGCGCAATCCACGGTATAGCCTTTGAGCCCCAGGTAATCGGCCAGGTTGGCCAGGATATCGCGGTTGTCTTCAACCAATAGAATTCGCATGGGTATCTCTCCGTCCACAGTAACGGCCGTCGTGGCCCGCGCAGCTTAAGGCCAAGTGTGGCTCAGGGCTAGGGGAAGGCTTGGCATGGATCAATTTGCTCAACCAATAGTTATGATTGACAAGTTTTTCACTATCGATTCACACACTGACTACAGCGACCGATAAAGACTGTCACGCGATTGATAATAAGGAATATAGAAAATGGACTATTTGAAGACAGCCCCCCTGCGCTTTTTGCTGCTGGTCAGCGGCATCTGGCTGGCGATATTTTTTCTGACTCGAACAGTCCTGCTCCTCACGCATCTGGATGAGGCCGGCAGCGGATTTCTGTCGGTGTTCGGTATCGGGCTGCTCTACGACCTTGGTTTCATTGCCTACGCGGTACTGCCCATGGGGCTCTACCTGTTGTTGTGCCCGCTGGCTCTTTGGCGCACCCGTGGCCATCGCTGGTTCCTTCAAGGTCTGCTGACCGTCAGTCTGTTCGCGATGCTGTTCACCGCGGTGGCCGAGTGGCTGTTCTGGGATGAGTTCGGCGTGCGCTTCAACTTCATCGCCGTCGACTATCTGGTGTATTCCGACGAAGTACTGAACAACCTGCTGGAGTCGTACCCGATCGGCACGCTGCTGAGCATCCTCGCCGTGCTGGCCGTGGTCCTGAGTCTTGTATTGCGTAAAGCTTTCAACGCTGCACTCGATGCGCCGTTACCACCGCTGCGTGGCCGCCTGCTGAATGCTCTCGGTTTGTTGATCGTCGCCGGCCTGAGCCTGCAACTGCTCAGCCAGGACGCCCCGCGCGCCCAGGGCGGCAACGCCTATCAGAACGAACTGGCGAGCAACGGTCCCTACCAGTTTTTCGCCGCGTTCCGTAACAACGAACTGGACTACCCACAGTTCTACAGCACGCTGCCGTCGGCAGTGGTTGCCCAGCAGATTCGTACAGAACTGGCAGAACCCGATGCCCGCTTCGTGGGTCAAGACCCGCAGGACATCCGTCGGCAAATCGATAACCCGGGCACGTTGCGCAAGCCCAACATCGTGCTGGTCACCATTGAAAGTTTCAGCGCCAAGTACATGGGCAGCAACGGCGACACCCGCAACCTGACGCCCAACCTTGATGCCTTGCGCCAACAGAGCCTGTATTTCAATAACTTCTACGCCACCGGCACCCGCACCGATCGCGGCCTGGAAGCCATCACCCTGGCGATTCCGCCAACGCCCGGTCGCTCGATCGTCAAGCGCGTGGGTCGTGAAAGCGGTTTTGCCAGCCTTGGCCAGCAACTCAATGCCGTGGGCTATGACAGCGTATTTGTTTACGGCGGCCGCGGTTATTTCGACAACATGAATGCGTTCTTCAGTGGCAATGGTTATCGCGTCGTAGACCAGAGCAGCGTCGAGGAGTCGGAGATTCACTTCAAGAATGCCTGGGGCATGGCAGACGAAGATCTCTACAATCAGACACTGAAACTGGCCGATGCCGACTATGCCAAACAGCAGCCATTCCTGCTGCAGTTGATGACGACGTCCAACCATCGCCCTTACACCTATCCGGACAACCGGATCGACATCAAGTCCGGTAACGGCCGTGACGGCGCGGTGAAATACACCGACTACGCCATCGGTCGGTTTCTCGATCAGGCGCGTCAGAAACCCTGGTTTGACAATACAATCTTCGTCTTTGTCGCGGACCACACCGCAGGCAGCGCCGGCAAGGAAGACTTGCCCATCGCCAACTACCAGATTCCGCTGTTCATCTATGCACCCAAGTTGATCGAGGCTCGGGAAACTGCACAATTGGCCAGCCAGATCGATCTGGCGCCGACCTTGCTCGGCCTGCTCAATCTGGATTATGAATCGACATTCTTTGGACGTAACCTGTTGCAGGATAACCCGCTGCCGCCACGGGTGGTCGTCGGTAACTACCAGCACCTGGGGTTGTTCGACGGCAAGGACCTGGCGATTTTGAGCCCTCGCCAAGGATTGCGTCGCCACGATGACGCGCTGACCGAAAGCCGCGAGTCCCGGTCGACCGCCAATGACCCGTTGATCACCCGCGCCATCACTTATTACCAAACCGCCAGTTATGGCTTCAAGCAACAGCTACTTGGCTGGAAGGCGCCCAAGGAGGGTGCCGGTCAAGTCGGCGAACGTTAACCGAATCGCCCCGGGCTGATGCCCCGGGGCTTTTTCCTTTGTTCAGGATCCACCATGTCATCAACCGCTGTCCGCCCTGCCCCGCGCCCGCTCAACTTCTGGGTGTGCCTGGGGGTTCCCGCCGTTGCGGCGATCATTCTGGTGTTGCTCGAACTGACCTCACTGGACATGGACCTTGCCAAGCTGTTCTACGACCCGGTCGCGGGTGACTTCATCGGACGGCACAGTTACTTCCTGGAAAACATCCTGCACGATCGCGCCAAGCAAGTCGTCATCGCCTTCTCGGTGTTTGCCGTCCTCGGCTTCATCGCCTCGTTCTTCATGGCCAGGCTCAAACCGTACAAGCGGGAACTGGGTTGTCTGGTGTTGTCCCTGGGCCTGGCGACCTCCTTTGTCACGCCAATGAAAGCAGTGACCGCCGTGCAATGCCCTTGGAGCCTTGAGCAATTCGGCGGTCATGAAACGTACAGCGAACTGTTGAGCCCTCGCCCGCATACCGATAAACCGGGACGCTGCTGGCCTGGCGGCCATGCGGCCACCGGCTTCACCCTGTTTGCCCTGTTTTTCGTACTGCGTGACCGTCGCCCGCGCATGGCTCGTGCGGCATTTGTCTTTGCATTTGCCCTGGGTTCAGTGTTTTCCATCGGGCGGATGCTGCAGGGGGCGCACTTTTTCTCGCACAACGTGTGGACGGCGGTGTTCTGCTGGCTGATTTGTCTGGGGTCTTACTACTGCATTCTTTATCGGCCTGCTTCCCGAGCCGACGCTGTTGCCAAAGCACAACCGGTGAGTGCCTGAAACACAGATCGAAAATGTGGGAGCGGGCTTGCTCGCGAAAGCGGTTCAACATTCAACAAACCTGTTGTCTGACACATCGCTTTCGCGAGCAAGCCCGCTCCCACACTAGACCGAGGCGTCCTTCAAATTCCCGTCAATAAAAAACCCCGCCTGCTTTCGCAGGCGGGGTTTTTTCGTACAGGGGTAAGGCTGGCTTACATCATGCCGCCCATGCCGCCCATACCGCCCATGTCTGGCATACCGCCGCCAGCACCGCCGTCTTTCTTCGGTGCTTCAGCAACAGCGGCTTCGGTGGTCAGGATCAGACCGCCGATCGACGATGCAGCTTGCAGAGCGGAACGGGTTACCTTGGTTGGGTCCAGGATACCCATTTCGATCATGTCGCCGTATTCGCCAGTCGCAGCGTTGTAACCGAAGTTACCTTTGCCGTTCTTGACTTCGTTGACCACAACGCTTGGCTCGTCACCGCTGTTGGCAGCGATCTGACGCAGCGGCGCTTCAATGGCACGACGCAGTACAGCGATACCTACGTCCTGGTCAGCGTTGTCGCCTTTCAGGTTCAGGATAGCTTCCAGGGCACGGATCAGTGCCACGCCACCGCCAGGTACCACGCCTTCTTCAACGGCTGCACGGGTAGCGTGCAGGGCGTCTTCAACGCGGGCTTTCTTCTCTTTCATTTCAACTTCGGAACCAGCGCCAACCTTGATCACTGCAACGCCGCCGGACAGCTTGGCCAGACGCTCTTGCAGTTTTTCACGGTCGTAGTCCGAGGAAGTCTCGGCAACCTGGGCACGGATCTGAGCGATGCGTGCTTCGATGTCGCCGTGTACGCCAGCACCGTCAACGATGATGGTGTTTTCCTTGGACAGGGTCACGCGCTTGGCGCTGCCCAGGTTTTCCAGGGTTGCGCTTTCCAGGCTCAGGCCGATCTCTTCGGAGATCACGGTACCGCCGGTCAGAACGGCGATGTCCTGCAGCATGGCCTTGCGACGGTCGCCGAAGCCTGGCGCCTTGACGGCTGCGACTTTGACGATGCCACGCATGTTGTTCACAACCAGAGTCGCCAGGGCTTCGCCTTCAACGTCTTCGGCCACGATCAGCAGTGGACGGCCGGCTTTGGCAACGGCTTCCAGCACTGGCAGCATTTCGCGGATGTTCGAGATCTTCTTGTCGACCAGCAGGATCAGCGGGCCGTCCAGCTCAGCGACCATGGTCTCTGGCTTGTTGACGAAGTACGGGGACAGGTAGCCACGGTCGAACTGCATGCCTTCAACAACCGACAGTTCGTTTTCCAGGCCCGAGCCTTCTTCAACAGTGATCACGCCTTCTTTACCGACTTTTTCCATGGCTTCGGCAATGATGTCGCCGATGGAGTTGTCGGAGTTGGCGGAGATGGTGCCTACCTGAGCGATAGCCTTGGTGTCGGCGCATGGCTTGGACAGGGCTTTCAGCTCTTTGACGATTGCGATGGTCGCTTTGTCGATACCGCGCTTCAGATCCATCGGGTTCATGCCGGCAGCGACGGCTTTCAGGCCTTCGTTGACGATCGATTGAGCCAGAACGGTAGCGGTGGTGGTGCCGTCGCCTGCGTCATCGTTGGCACGGGAGGCAACGTCTTTGACCAGCTGCGCGCCCATGTTTTCGAAACGGTCTTCCAGTTCGATTTCTTTGGCTACGGAAACGCCGTCCTTGGTGATGGTCGGAGCGCCGAAGCTCTTCTCGATGATCACGTTACGGCCTTTCGGGCCCAGGGTCGCTTTTACTGCATCAGCCAGGACGTTGACACCGGTGAGCATTTTCTTGCGGGCGGAATCGCCGAATTTAACTTCTTTAGCAGCCATGATCGATATTCCTTAAATACTTTGAAGTAGCGGGAAAATGAGCGGGTAATCAGCCTTCGATAACAGCGAGGATTTCGTTCTCGCTCATTACCAGCAGGTCTTCGCCGTCGACTTTCACAGTGTTGCTGCCGGAGTAAGGACCGAACACAACCTTGTCGCCCACTTTCACGGACAGTGCACGCACTTCACCGCTTTCCAGTACGCGGCCGGTGCCTACAGCGAGGATTTCGCCGCTGTTGGCTTTTTCAGCAGCCGAACCTGGCAGGACGATACCGCCAGCGGTTTTCTTTTCTTCTTCGCTGCGACGGATGACGACGCGGTCATGCAGAGGACGAAGCTTCATTGTCGATCTCTCCTAATTGTGGTTTTCATCGGCCGGTGTAGTCCCGGCGGGTTTAACAAAGGCCGGCGGTGCCGGTTGCGGTTCGTCTAGCGAACCGCGGAAGTCTGTCTGGCGTGTTCGCCAGAAACCTTGCGGTGACCGTTACATAAGGGCGCATAAGCTTATTACAAGGGCGGGTAGCGAAAAATTTTCAGCTCGATGCCCCGCAAACGAACACGGCACCCGAAGGTGCCGTGTCGATGGGCGTATTACTTGGTATCGCGGTGTTCGAACTCGCCTTCGATCACGTTGGGCTCGCGGCCCAGCGGCTCGCGAGGTGCCGGACCGCCACGGGCCTGCAGGTCGTCGGCGAACGCGCGCTGACGCATGGCCTGCTCTTCGGCGCGCTGGCGCATCTTGCCCGCCAGCAGACGGCGACTGAACGGCAGCAGCAGGAACAGGCCGATCACATCACTGATGAAACCCGGAAGAATCAGCAGGCCACCGGCCAAAGCCAGCATCAGGCCTTCGAGCATGGTCTGGGCCGGCAACTCGCCGCGGCTCAGGCTTTCACGGGCACGCAGGGCCGTGGCCAGGCCGGCGATGCGCAGCACGAACACACCGAACATCGAGCCGAGAATGATCAGCAGCAGGGCCGGGAAAAACCCGATGGACCCTGCCACCTTGACGAATACGAACAGCTCCAACACCGGGAACAGCAGAAAGAGCAACAAAAAAGGGCGCATCAAATGGTTCCTCAACGCAAGAATGCCTTGCCAGTTCACCTTAGATGACGTCGCCGTTTCGTGAATTCAAGCGTCGGCCACTTCATTTTTCGGCCAATGTTCGGCGTGAGCCAGAGAAACCAAGGCTTCGCGGACTTGTGTCGGCGTATTACAAGGAGCTTGAAACGGCAACCAGTACAGGCTCTGGCCGATACGCAGGTGCATGCCTTCGGTATCGATGCCGGCCATTTGCGCCGGCACGTTTTTCGGCAGCCCGGCCAGCTCGACGTAATGGGCGATGGCCTTGGCGTGATCCGCGTTCATGTGCTCGACCATGCTCACTTCAGCCTTGCCGGCGAACGGGTTGGCCAGAGTCAGGTCGTTGACCCAATGAATCGCGCCAAAACCGCCGATGTAACGGTGGCGCACCGGCTTGAGCACCCAGAAGTCGAAATCGTGGGCCTTGTGATAACCCTGCGACTCCGGGAAGTAGCGGTAGTAACGCTCGGAAGCGGCTTCGATGGCGGCTTCGTCTTCGAGCTGCTGTGCCTCAGCCAGGTAGGTCAGGCGACCAACGGCTTGCACATCCTCGGCTCCGCGCTCGCCCACGAACAGCGAGCATTTCGGGTCTTTCTGCAGATTATGCGTGTGCTGGGCGATGCGGCTGATCAGGATCAGCGGCCGGCCCTGCTCGTCCAGGCAGTAGGGAACCACGGAGCCGAACGGAAACCCGGGCATTGATTTGGAGTGTGTCGAGAGCACTCCACGGTATTCCTTGAGGAGCAATTCTCGTGCATGCTTAGCCGCTTCAACGCTCAATTTATGACTCCTTAAATAGAATCCGTCATAAAAACGGACAAGCTGCTGGTGAAAGTTCCAGCATGCCATCGGGGGCAGTTCTCATGTGCAGCCGGGCCACGTCAGGCGCAGATCGAGAGGCTCTCTACAAGGAAACCACTCAGACCTGCTACCGGGGGACATGCGAATGCAACTCACTGACAAAGTAATCATTATCACTGGCGGTTGCCAGGGTTTAGGTCGTTCCATGGCCGAGTATTTCGCCGGCAAGGGTGCGAAACTCGCCCTGGTCGACCTCAATCAGGAAAAACTCGACGCTGCCGTCGCGGCCTGCAAGGCCAAGGGTGTCGAAGCCCGCGCTTACCTGTGCAACGTCGCCAACGAAGAGCAAGTGACCCACATGGTCGCCCAGGTCGCCGAAGATTTCGGCGCGATCCACGGCCTGATCAACAATGCCGGGATCCTGCGTGACGGCCTGTTGCTCAAGGTCAAGGATGGCGAAATGACCAAGATGAGCCTGGCCCAGTGGCAGGCGGTCATCGACGTCAACCTGACCGGCGTGTTCCTGTGCACCCGTGAAGTCGCGGCGAAAATGGTCGAGCTGAACAACAGCGGCGCGATCATCAATATCTCGTCGATTTCCCGTGCCGGCAACATCGGCCAGACCAACTACTCGGCGGCCAAGGCCGGTGTCGCTGCGGCCACCGTGACCTGGGCCAAGGAACTGGCACGCTACGGCATTCGCGTGGCCGGCATTGCACCGGGCTTCATCGAAACCGAAATGACCCTGGGCATGAAGCCTGAAGCGCTGGAAAAGATGACCGCCGGCATTCCGCTCAAGCGCATGGGCAAGCCGGAAGAGATTGCCCATTCGGCGGCGTACATCTTCGAGAACGACTATTACACCGGTCGGATTCTGGAGATGGATGGCGGGTTGCGGATCTAAGGCAAGATCAAAAGATCGCAGCCTGCGGCAGCTCCTACAGGGTGAACATCAATCCCGTGTTGGAGCTGCCGCAGGCTGCGATCTTTTAAGAGGAATTAATCGTCGCTGATGCTGATGTTCGGCATCGCCGGCGTCAAAGCTTCCTGCAATA
Organism: Pseudomonas sp. GM33; assembly: GCF_000282295.1. NCBI lineage: Bacteria > Pseudomonadati > Pseudomonadota > Gammaproteobacteria > Pseudomonadales > Pseudomonadaceae > Pseudomonas > Pseudomonas sp. GM33. The sequence continues at coordinate 3,397 of NZ_AKJO01000147.1, read as the reverse complement.
CGATCCGCGCACCGACATGACGGGCCAGCTCCTGGTAAACCATGGCGATCTGGCTGTCAGGCTCGGCGATCACCGTCGGCTTGCCGCCATCGGCCTGTTCGCGGATGACCATCGACAGCGGCAACGAGGCCAGCAGCTCGACGCCATACTGGTTGGCCAGCTTCACGCCACCGCCCTCACCGAACAGATGCTCGGCATGTCCGCAGTTGGAGCAGATGTGCACGGCCATGTTTTCCACCACGCCCAGCACCGGAATGTTGACCTTGCGGAACATTTCCACGCCCTTGCGCGCGTCCAGCAAAGCCAGGTCCTGCGGGGTGGTCACGATGACCGCACCGGCCACCGGCACTTTCTGCGCCAGGGTCAGCTGGATGTCACCGGTTCCCGGCGGCATGTCGATGACCAGGTAATCCAGGTCGCCCCAGGCGGTTTGGGTCACCAGTTGCAGCAAGGCGCCGGAGACCATCGGACCACGCCAGACCATCGGTGTGTTGTCATCGGTGAGGAAGGCCATGGACATCACTTCGACGCCATGGGACTTGAGCGGAACGAACCATTTCTGATCCTTGACCTCAGGACGAGTGCGCTCCGGGATACCAAACATGATGCCCTGGCTCGGACCGTAGATGTCCGCATCGAGAATCCCGACCTTGGCGCCTTCGCGGGCCAGGGCCAAAGCCAGGTTGGCCGCGGTGGTGGATTTGCCCACGCCACCCTTGCCGGACGCCACGGCCACGACGTTCTTGACGTTGGCCAGCCCCGGGATCTGTGCCTGGGCCTTGTGCGCGGCAATCACGCTGGTGATATCGACTTTGGCACTCGACACGCCATCCAGACCTTGAATGGCCATTTCCAGCATCTGCGCCCAGCCACTCTTGAACAGACCGGCGGCGTAACCCAATTCGAGCTGGACGCTGACGCGGTCGCCCTGGATGTCGATGTTGCGCACGCACCCGGCGCTGAGCGGGTCCTGGTTCAGGTAAGGGTCGGTGTATTGGCGAAGGACGGCTTCCACCGCTGCGCGATTGACGGCGCTCATGGGCAACTCCGAAAACGGGACTGGAAAAGATGATGGGTATCGTACCTCAAAAGATCGCCGCCTTCGGCAGCTCCTACAAGTGCCCCCTGTAGGAGCTGCCGCAGGCTGCGATCTTTTCTGGCTGTTCATCCAATGAAACAGGCTCACAGGATGAAAAATATGCGCCAGCGCTTTATAGTGGCCGACCTCCGTTTCATCAAGTAGCCGAGCCCCATGTCCGAGCCACGCAAGATCCTCGTCACCAGCGCCCTGCCCTATGCCAATGGTTCGATCCATCTTGGCCACATGCTGGAATACATCCAGACCGATATGTGGGTGCGCTTCCAGAAGCACCGCGGCAATCAATGCATCTATGTCTGCGCCGACGACGCCCACGGTTCGGCGATCATGCTGCGCGCGGAAAAGGAAGGCATCACCCCGGAACAACTGATCGCCAACGTCCAGGCTGAACACAGCGCCGACTTTGCCGAGTTCCTGGTCGACTTCGACAATTTCCACTCCACTCATGCCGAAGAAAACCGTGAGCTGTCGAGCCAGATCTACCTGAAGCTGCGTGACGCCGGGCACATCGCCACGCGCTCGATCACCCAGTATTTCGACCCGGAAAAGAAAATGTTCCTGGCCGACCGCTTCATCAAGGGCACCTGCCCGAAATGCGGCACCGAAGACCAGTACGGCGACAACTGCGAAAAATGTGGCGCGACCTACGCGCCAACCGACCTGAAGGATCCGAAGTCGGCGATCTCCGGCGCCACCCCGGTGCTCAAGGATTCCCAGCACTTCTTCTTCAAGCTGCCGGACTTCCAGGCCATGCTGCAAACCTGGACCCGCAGCGGCACCCTGCAGGATGCCGTGGCCAACAAGATCGCCGAATGGCTGGATGCCGGCCTGCAACAGTGGGACATCTCCCGCGATGCGCCGTACTTCGGTTTCGAGATCCCCGACGAGCCGGGCAAATACTTCTACGTGTGGCTGGATGCGCCGATCGGCTACATGGCCAGCTTCAAGAACCTGTGCAACCGCACGCCGGAACTGGACTTCGACGCGTTCTGGGGCAAGGACTCCACCGCCGAGCTGTACCACTTCATCGGCAAGGACATCGTCAACTTCCACGCCCTGTTCTGGCCAGCCATGCTCGAAGGCGCCGGCTACCGCAAGCCGACCGGGATCAACGTGCATGGCTACCTGACCGTCAACGGCCAGAAGATGTCCAAGTCCCGCGGCACGTTCATCAAGGCCCGCACCTACCTGGATCACCTGTCGCCGGAATACCTGCGCTACTACTACGCGTCCAAGCTCGGCCGTGGCGTCGACGACCTCGACCTGAACCTCGAAGACTTCGTGCAGAAGGTCAACTCCGACCTGGTGGGCAAGGTCGTCAACATCGCCAGCCGTTGCGCCGGCTTCATTCACAAAGGCAATGCTGGCGTAATGGTCGACACCAACGCCGCGCCTGAGCTGACCGACGCCTTCCTGGCCGCCGCGCCAGGCATTGCCGACGCCTACGAAGCCCGCGACTTCGCCCGCGCCATGCGCGAGATCATGGGCCTGGCCGACCGCGCCAACGCCTGGATCGCCGACAAGGCTCCGTGGTCTTTGAACAAGCAGGAAGGCAAGCAGGATGAAGTCCAGGCGATCTGCGCCACCGGCGTCAACCTGTTCCGCCAGTTGGTGATCTTCCTCAAGCCTGTGCTGCCGCTGCTGGCCGCCGACGCCGAGGCGTTCCTCAACGTCGCACCGCTGACCTGGAACGACCACGCGACCTTGCTCGCCAACCATCAGTTGAACGAATTCAAGCCGTTGATGACCCGCATCGACCCGGTCAAGGTGCAAGCCATGACCGACGCCTCGAAAGAAGACCTGACCGCCAGCCAGACCGACACCGGCGAAGCCGCACCTGCCGGCAATGGCGAACTGGCCAAGGATCCCCTGTCGCCGGAAATCGAGTTCGACACCTTCGCGGCGGTCGATTTGCGCGTCGCGCTGATCGTCAAGGCCGAACACGTGGAAGGCGCCGACAAGCTGCTGCGCCTGACCCTGGACATCGGTGACGAGCAACGCAACGTGTTCTCCGGGATCAAGAGCGCGTACCCGGACCCGTCCAAGCTCGATGGCCGCCTGACCATGATGATCGCCAACCTCAAGCCACGGAAAATGAAGTTCGGCATCTCCGAAGGCATGGTGATGGCAGCCGGTCCTGGCGGTGAAGAGATCTACCTGCTCAGCCCTGACAGCGGCGCCAAGCCGGGTCAGCGCATCAAGTAAGATCTGCGGCAAACCGATCCCACAGTCGTGCCTGGCGCGACTGTGGGATTTTCATGTCTGGCCCATACTGACTCCTGTAGGAGCTGCCGCAGG
>NZ_AKJO01000146.1:0-54371 GCF_000282295.1 Pseudomonas sp. GM33 | reverse complement strand
TTGACCCTGTGGGAGCTGGCTTGCCAGCGAAGGCGGCCTGACAGCCGACCTGAATCTGGCGGATGTACTTTGACCCTGTGGGAGCTGGCTTGCCTGCGATGGCGGCCTGTCAGCCGACCAATCTCCCACGCCTCCAAGCTGATCACTCCCACGCGCCCGCGTGGGAGTGATGCCAGGGACGCTCCGCGTTACGTTTCTGCGAGATGGCGCGGTGTAGGAAAGCGCCAGAAGTTTCCCACGCTGTTTTCAGGTTGCCCGTCGGAAGTGGACTCAATAGCCTCTGACTGTCGCTGAAAACTCAGCGACCGGGTGTGAGAACCCGGCAAGTCATAGTCATCCAGTGCCAGTATCCGCATAATTGCCGCCAGCTTATCCGCTGTCTGTAAGTGCGTTATGGCGGCTGTGTGCGGGCAGACTTTTGTCTGGCCGGGTGCCTATGACCGGTTTTCTCACCTCGCACATAGCTGCCACCTCTTTGCCGTGTGAGAACGGCAATGGGTGGCACCCACCGCATAGGAATATTTCAGTGGATAAGTTAATCCCCGATCCCCCCAGCAGCACCACCAAACCCTACAGCCCCCACACCATGTTCATGATCGTTCCCGACATGGACACTGAAACCCTTCTTGCCCACGCCTGTGAGTCACTGGCTTCAGCCAATGTCCTGGCGAGTGATTTCGCGACCTACCTGAATGGCCCCCAGCGCAACACAGCGCTGGCCATTTCGCAGATTGTCATGTTGGCGGAGCTGGCGGTGAGTCGAGCGTTGGATAACCTCGATCCCCAGGGATAGGTATTCATTCAGGTTGACCGCGTCATCGTTCTTCGCGAGCAAGCCCGCTCCCACATTTGATCTGTATACGACACGATCCAGTGTGGGAGCGGCGGTGCGGCGATCCGACTTGCTCGCGAAGACGGCCGGATAATCGACACATTTTTCATTGATGTGGCCACTTTCCCGAACGCATAAAAAAACCCGGCTGAAAAGCCGGGTTTTTTGACTGGCGTCGAGCTTAAGCGGTGAAGGTTTTGCCTTCGAACTGCTCAGCCACGAATTTCCAGTTGACCAGGTTCCAGAACGCTTCGACGTACTTCGGACGCAGGTTGCGGTAGTCGATGTAGTAAGCGTGTTCCCAGACGTCGCAGGTCAGCAGCGGGGTGTCGCCGTTGGTTAGCGGGTTGCCGGCGCCGATGGTGCTGGCCAGGGCCAGGGAACCGTCAGCCTTCTTCACCAGCCAGCCCCAGCCGGAACCGAAGGTGCCGATGGAAGTCTTGCTGAACTCTTCCTTGAACTTGTCGAACGAACCGAAAGCTGCGTTGATGGCGTCGCCAAGTGCGCCGGTTGGTTGACCGCCGGCGTTTGGCGCCAGGCAGTTCCAGTAGAAAGTGTGGTTCCAGACCTGTGCGGCGTTGTTGAAGATACCGCCCGAGGAAGTCTTGACGATTTCTTCCAGGGTCTTGCCTTCGAACTCGGTGCCTGGCACCAGGTTGTTCAGGTTCACGACGTAGGTGTTGTGGTGCTTGTCGTGGTGGAATTCCAGAGTTTCCTTGGAAATGTGCGGCTGCAGGGCATCGTGTGCGTACGGCAGTGGCGGCAATTCGAAAGCCATGATGATTCTCCTAATCAGGTCAGTTGCGGTGAGCGCAAGGCCGATCACGGGCGGCCAGACAAGCGCCGGGGAGTTTGTACTCTTTGCGGCGCAGGGAGACGGATCATAGCACCGGGGGGGCGGCATAACCACGCAACAACTGTGTGGAATAGAGGTTCCGCGAATCAGATGGCCGCGATCAACTGCAGCGCTACGGCAAACATCATCACCGCCACCAACAGATCGAGAATTCGCCAGGTACCGGGGCGGGCGAGCCAGGGTGCCAGCCATGCCGCACCCAGCGCCAGGGTGAAGAACCACAGCAGCGAGGCACTGGCCGCGCCGACCACATAAGCGCCGGGTTCGGTTTGTTGTGCACCCAGGGAGCCGATCAGCAAAACGGTATCCAGGTAGACGTGCGGGTTGAGCAAGGTCACCGCCAGCGCGCTGAGCATCACCGCCCGCAGCGAGCGTACGGTCTGACCCTCGCCCTGCTCAAGGCTCTGTTTCGAAAAGGCCCGGCGCAGTGCCTGGCTGCCATACCACAACAGAAACGCTGCACCGCCCCAGCGGGCGATGGCCAGCAATGTTGGGTTCTGTGCCAATACCGTCGCCAGGCCGAACACCCCGGCTGCCACCAACAGGGCGTCGCAGGCCACGCAGAGTGCCGCGACCGGCAGGTGATGTTCACGCCGCAGGCTTTGCGCCAGGACAAACGCATTCTGGGTGCCGATCGCCATGATCAGGCCAAAGGCCACCAACAGGCCGTTCATATAACTTTGCCACATGATTTTTTACTCCGCGTTGGCTGCCAGATCCCGCAGTACTTGCAGGGCTCGGTCGGCGTCGGCCTGGCCGACAAACAAATGGTCGTGGTAGTAGCCGGCAATCACGTTGCAACTGATGCCGGCCTTGCCCAATGCCGTGGCGAATGCGGCGGTCAGGCCAACCGCTTCGAGTGCCGAATGCACGTTCAGGGTGATCCAGGCGGCGACGTAGTCGAAGTTGAATCCGGCTTTTTCGGCTTGGGAGCGTTCGAGAATCACGGTCAGGCCTTCCTGCTCGCGGAAGCTGCCGACAATCTCCAGGCCCGCAGGGAACTGGCCGTCGCGCAGGGTGCAGAACACGTATTCGCCGGCATTGAGTTGCGGGCTCATGCTGCGCAGCAGCGTTGCCAATGAAGTTTCGCCAGCCATGTGGGGGATCCTTGTTCAAGAGTTCTTGCTGGTCATTGTCCCTGTGAAGGCTGTATAAGAAAAACCAATCTTGCTGATCGCTCATTAGGAAAACTGATGTTCGACTATAAATTGCTTTCTGCCCTGGCCGCCGTGGTCGAACAGGCCGGTTTTGAACGGGCAGCCCAGGTGCTGGGCCTGTCGCAATCGGCGATATCCCAGCGCATCAAGCTGCTGGAAGCGCGCGTTGGCCAGCCGGTGCTGGTGCGCGCCACACCGCCGACGCCGACGGAAATCGGTCGGCGGTTGCTCAACCACGTGCAGCAGGTGCGCTTGCTTGAGCGGGATTTGCAAAGCCTGGTGCCGGCACTGGATGAAGAGGGCCTGCCCGAACGCCTGCGGATCGCCCTGAACGCCGACAGTCTGGCCACCTGGTGGGCGCAGGCGGTGGGGGAGTTTTGCGCGCAACAGCATCTGTTGATGGATCTGGTGGTCGAAGACCAGACCGTCGGCCTCAAGCGCATGCGCGCTGGCGAGGTCGCAGCCTGTGTCTGCGCCAGCGAGCGTCCGGTGGCGGGCGCGCGCAGCGTGTTGCTGGGGGCCATGCGTTACCGTGCGCTGGCCAGCCCGGCCTTTATTGCCCGGCATTTTCCGCAAGGCGTACGCGCCGATCAATTGGCCCGCACCCCGGCGCTGGTGTTTGGCCCGGACGATTTTCTGCAGCATCGGTATCTTGCGTCCCTCGGTGTCGAGGGTGGTTTTGAACACCATTTATGCCCGTCGTCGGAAGGCTTCATTCGATTGACCGAAGCCGGTCTGGGCTGGGGCCTGGTTCCGGAACTGCAGGTACGCGAGCAGCTTGAAAGGGGCGTATTGCGGGAGTTATTGCCAGATAAGCCGATCGATGTGCCGCTGTACTGGCATCATTGGCGTAATGGCGGTCAATTGCTGGGGCTGCTCACCGATCAATTGGTCAGCGCATCGAAGCAATGGCTGGTGCCCTTGGACTGACGCGCAGCGTCAAGACCTCACGTAATACGCAAAACGAAATATTCGGAGCAATTCATGAAAATTCTGGTTACCGGCGCAAGCGGCTTCATCGGCGGACGCTTTGCGCGTTTTGCCCTGGAGCAGGGCCTGGACGTGCGGGTCAACGGTCGCCGGGCCGAAAGTGTGGAGCATCTGGTTCGCCGCGGAGCCGAGTTCATCCAAGGGGATTTGAGCGACCCGGAACTGGCGCGTGAACTGTGTTCGGACGTCGAGGCCGTGGTGCATTGCGCCGGTGCCGTCGGTTTGTGGGGACGTTATCAGGACTTCCATCAGGGCAACGTCCAGGTCACCGAGAACGTGGTCGAGGCCTGCCTGAAGCAACGGGTACGGCGGCTGGTGCATTTGTCGTCGCCGTCGATCTATTTCGATGGTCGAGATCACCTGGGCCTGACCGAAGAGCAGGTGCCCAAGCGCTTCAAACACCCTTACGCCGCCACCAAGTACCTGGCCGAGCAAAAAGTCTTCGGCGCCCAGGAGTTCGGTCTCGAAACCCTGGCCCTGCGCCCGCGTTTCGTGACCGGGGCCGGCGACATGAGCATCTTCCCGCGTCTGTTGAACATGCAGCGCAAGGGGCGCCTGGCAATCATCGGCAACGGTCTGAACAAAGTTGATTTCACCAGCGTGCAAAACCTCAACGAGGCGTTGCTCAGCAGTTTGCTGGCCGGCGGTTCCGCGCTGGGCAAGGCTTACAACATCAGCAACGGCACGCCGATTCCTTTGTGGGACGTGGTCAATTACGTCATGCGCAAAATGGACGTCCCACAGGTCACCCGCTACCGTTCCTACGGCCTGGGCTACAGCGTGGCGGCGCTCAACGAGGGCGTGTGCAAGGTGTGGCCGGGGCGTCCCGAACCGACGCTGTCGCGTCTGGGCATGCAAGTCATGAACAAAAATTTCACCCTGGACATCAGCCGCGCCCGGCATTATCTGGATTACGATCCCAAGGTCAGCCTGTGGACGGCGCTCGATGAATTCTGTGGCTGGTGGAAGGCGCAGGATATTCGCTGAGGCTCGAACAACGCGCCATTTCTGAACCGGATACGGGCTTGGGGGTCAATGGTTGCGGCCGTGGGGTTTATACTGCGCGGCATAAAGCCATTATTTGATTCACACTAAGGTTGATTCAATGTCCATGCGAAACGATGCCAACGACGACTTCGACGATGTACCGAGCCTGCGTGCAGACGTTCTCGATGACGATTTTCCGCCGACTGCTCGCACGGTCGTGCATTCGCGCACGGCGCCGGTGGTGAAGGTCAAGGCGGCGAGCACCGGCCCCCTGTGGGCGTTGGTCGGGGCGCTGATCATTGCGTTCGCGGGCCTGGCCTGGTGGAGCTTTCAGCAGATCTCCCTGATGGAACAGCAACTGGTGGCGACCCAGGAAAGTTTCGCGCGAATCAGCGAGGAAGCGGCAGGGCGCCTGCAGGATATTTCCGGAAAGGTTGTGGCCAGCCAGACCAGTGTCACCACCGACAGCGAGGCCTTGAAGCTGCAAATCCGCCAGCTGGAAGGCAAGCTCCAGGACCAGAGCACCCAGCAGCAAGGTGTGGCCGGCCAGGCCTCGGACCTGGACAAGCGACTGGCGCAAATGACCGCGCAAACCACCGAAGTGGACAAGCGCCTTGCACTGATGACTGCCCAGGGCACCGAACATCAGGCGGTCAATACCCAGTTGCAGGCCGAGGTCAAAGCCTTGAGTGCTGAAGTGGCCGCCCTGAAAAGTGCCCCGTCCGACGCGGAAAAATTCGATGCGCAGTTGAAAAGCCTGGGGGCCGACATCGTCGCTCTGAAGAAGCAAGGCAACCCGAGCGCTGCCATCGAACGTCTCGAGCAAGACATCGTCGTGCTCAAGAGCGTGCAGGACAACCGTCCGGCCGCCGCACCGGGCGCGACCAATACCGCCGAGTTCGATGCCTTCCGCAGCCAGGTCACCCGCAACATCAATACCCTTCAGGCGCAGATCCAGAACCTGCAACAGCAACTGCGCGCCCGGCAGTAAAACAAGCACTTGTGGCGAGGGGGCTTGCTGTGGGGAGGGAGTTTGCTGTGGCGAGGGGGCTTGCCCCCGCTGGGTGGCGAAGCCGCCCCAAATCCATTCGCCGCGGTTTGCCAGATAAATCCCGGCACCTGATTTACGACTGCTGCGCAGCCGAACGGGGGCAAGCCCCCTCGCCACAAAAGCCCATCGCACCACAGCACTCCGTGTTTTCCTGAATATCCATGCCTCCCCCCATTGCCGTCTACGCTCTTGAAACACCATCAGGAACGAGGGATGCGCAATGGGGTTTCTGCATAAGGCCGCCTTGCTATGCGGCATGTTTTTACTGTCCCTGGGCCAGGCACAAGCCGCCGGGACGGAAAAGGACGACAGCAAGGCGGCCATCGCCCTGCTGGAAAAAGCCTTGGCCTACTACCACCAGAACGGCGACAAGGCCTTTGCGGCGTTCAGTCGCCAGGGCGAGTTTGTCGACAAGGACCGTTACGTCTTTGTGCTCGACACCAAGGGCGTGATGCTTGCCAGCGGCGGACCGTCGTCGGCGTTGATTGGCCGGGACGTGTCGGAGGTGCTTGGGCCGGACTTGCAGAAAACCTTCAAGGACGCCCTGAAAGTACCGGAAGGCAATGGCATTCAGCAGGCGGAGTATCGCTGGCAGAACTGGAACGACGGCAAGGTCGAGCGCAAGCATGTCTACTACCAGCGCATCGGCCAACGGATTCTGGCGGTCGGTTATTACCTGCCCCGGGCCTCTGCTGAACAGGCCATGGCCTTGCTGAACAAAGCGGCAACCGATCTGGCCAAGGACGAAAAGGGCACCCTGACGGCGATCAATTCCCTCAAGGGCGGCTACCTGCAGGATGACCTGTATGTGTTTGTCGTCGACCTGGACACCCGGCGTTATGTGGCCCACGGCACCAACCTGCGGCTGATCAATACCGACTTCAGCAAGATCGAAGACCCGGAAGGCAAGCCGGTGGGCGAGCCGATTCTGGCGTTGATGGCCAAACAGGATTACGGCGAATACGAATACCGCTGGAAAAACCCGGTGACCGGCAAGGTCGAGAACAAGCATGCCTACCTGAAGAAGGTCGGGCATTTTCTGGTGGCAGTGGGGTATTACAGCCCTTGATTTTAGGGTTTCAATGAGGACGCCTTCGCGAGCAAGCCCGCTCCCACAGTTGACCGCGTGCTGATAAAGAATTCGGTCTAATGTGGGAGCGGGCTTGCTCGCGAATACAGGCAACGCGGTCTACCTATCGAACCTTGTCCTCACGCCCGCGCAACAACATGTTCGGCATGGCAATCGCCGCCGCCAGCCCCAGCAACGACACCACCGCACTGACCGTCAGCAAGTGCCGGAACGTCAGCAACAATTCAGCACGCAAGGCGTTCTGCGCCTCACCCGGTGCGGCGTTTAATCCGTCGAGCAGCACATTCCCCGAACTGCCTTCGGCAATCAGCGACGAGCCGGCCAGGTGCGCAAAACTTGAATCCTGCAACAAGGCCAACAGCAGCGCCGACATCAACGCCACACCCACGGCACCGCCCAGCGAACGGAACAGGTTGGTGGTACTGGTGGCAACGCCTATGTCCCGCTGGTCCACCGAGTTCTGCGTGCCGACCAATGACGTAGGGAACTGCATGCCGGAGGAAATCCCGCAGAGCAGCATGAACAAGCTGCTCACGACGAACGCCTGCGGCGGGCTGAACGCCATGCCGATTATCGCGATGGGCATCAGCGCGGCACCGGTGAGGATCATCGGTTTGTAGCGCCCGGTCACCGAGGTGCGGCGGCCGGCGAAGTACGCGCCAATCGGCAAGCCCATGGCCAGCGGCAGCAGATGCAGGGCGGCGCTGTCGGCCCCGGCGCCGGTGACGCTCTGGAAGCGCAATGGCATCAACACGATCAGCGAGATGGCCTGGAAACTGGTGAAGAAAATCGTGCACCAGCACAGGATCGCGTTGCGGTTGGCGAACAGATGCATGGGCAGCAACGGCTCCCGTGCCCGCCGTTCGTGAACGACGAACAGCCCCAGCACCAGTACCGCACAAGCAAGCAGCGCCAGCACTTCGGCACTGCGCCAGGAATGACCCTGACCGACCTGCGTGATGCCCAGCAACAATGCCGTCAGCCCGATGATCATCAACACGGTGCCCAGGTAATCGATGACCGGTTTGCGTTGCGGAACCGGCAGGCCCACCAGCGTGCGATAAGCCACCAGCCAGGCACCCAGGCCCAGCGGCAGGTTGATCAGGAATACCCAGCGCCAGGACAGGTATTCGGTCATGTAGCCGCCGAGCACCGGGCCGGCCACGCTGGCCACGGCATACATGCTGCTGAAATAACCCTGATAACGACCGCGTTCCCGTGGCGGCACGATGTCACCGATGATCGCCTGGCTTACCGAAATCATCCCGCCGGCCCCGATGCCCTGGATGATCCGCGCCAGAACCAGTTGCTCCATGCTCTGGGCCATGCCGCAGAACACCGACGCCAGGGTGAACAGGCCCATGCCGAACAGCATCAACTTGCGCCGCCCGTACAGGTCGCCCAGTTTGCCGTAGATCGGCACCGCCACGGTCATGGCCACCATGTAGCCGGAAATCACCCAGGCCAGCAGGCTGACGTCCTTGAACTGTGCGGAGATGGCCGGCATCGACACGGCGACGATGGTCTGGTCCAGCGCCCCGAGAAAGATCGCCAGCATCAGCGCGATCAGCACGCTGCGGATGGCGGGTTTGGGCGTTTCAGGCTGATGGAGATTGGTCACGGGAAAACCTGCGGGCATTGATTGACCCGCACGAGGCAAGGCGAGCGGGGATGCTCGCCAGTGTAAGTCGATAGCAGGCTATTCGATAGCCTCATAAGGAAGCCCGACGTAGTTTTCCGCGATGGTTTTTCGACCCGCCTCGGAACCGATGAAATACTCCAGTTCCGATTCGGCAATGCGCTGGCTGAAGGCATCGTGCTCCTCGAAACGGTGCAGCATCGAGGTCATCCACCAGGAAAACCGCTCGGCCTTCCATACCCGGCGCAGGCAGATTTGCGAGTATTTCTCCAGCAGATCAACGCGGTTTTCACGGTAAACCTTGAGCAGGATGTTGAACAGCGTACTCACATCGCTGGCTGCCAGGTTCAGGCCCTTGGCGCCGGTGGGCGGAACGATGTGCGCGGCATCGCCGACCAGGAACATCCGCCCGTATTGCATCGGTTCGACCACGAAGCTGCGCAGCGGTGCGATGCTTTTTTCGATGGACGGGCCGGTTACCAGTTTGTCTGCCAACGCTTGTGGCAACCGCGTCTTGAGTTCATCCCAGAAGCGTTGATCCGACCAGTTATCGACATGATCGCTGGTGGGTACTTGAAGGTAGTAACGGGTGCGTGTCGGCGAGCGCATGCTGCACAGGGCAAAACCGCGCTCATGGCGGGCGTAGACCAGTTCGTCGTGGACCGGCGGGGTATCGGCCAGGATCCCGAGCCAGCCGAAGGGGTAGATCCGTTCGAAGACTTTCAGGCTGTCGGCGGGAATCGATTGCCGCGCCACGCCATGGAAGCCGTCGCAACCGGCGATGTAGTCGCAATCGAGTCGCCAGGTCTCGCCATCCTTCTCAAAAGTGACAAAGGCTTCGTCGGTTTTCATACCGTGGGGAACGACGTTGGCTGCCTGGTAAATCGTTTGCGCGCCGGCCTCCCGACGGGCGGCCATCAGGTCGCGGGTGACCTCGGTCTGGCCGTAGATCATCACGGTTTTGCCACCCGTGAGGGCGTGCAGATCGATGTGCACCTGGCGCCCGTCGAGGGCCATTTCGAAGCCGCCATGCACCAGTCCCTCGGCGTCCATGCGCTGACTCACGCCGGCCTGGCGCAACAGCTCTACCATGCCTTGTTCAAGCACGCCGGCGCGGATTCTGCCGAGTACATAGTCCGGGGTCTGACGTTCGAGAATGAGGGTGTCGATACCGGCGTTGTGCAGCAATTGGCCGAGCAGCAAGCCAGAGGGGCCGGCACCAATGATGGCGACCTGGGTTTTCAGCGTTTTCATTGTTTTTATGACTCGCAAGCTTCACGCGACCAGGGGCGGTGAATGATTTTTATGGATCGAGTGCTTGCATTTTTCCCTTGCGAGTCTGTCAATTGAAGGTGAAAACTGAGCCGAAAGCTGTACATTCTGCCAATCGGTGCGATTATCGCCCGCCATCAAACTCCGAGGCCTGGATTGAAGTGATGAACAAGCCTGACCTGCCTTCGATTCCGGTGTTCAAGCTCTACGGTGAAAGCCTGGATTGGCCGACCCCGGACTTGCTGCACTGTGAGACCATTTCCAAACGCAGCCGCGAACATCATTGGGAAATCAAACCCCACCGCCACGCTGATTTATGCCAACTGCTCTTCGTATTCAAAGGTCAGGCAGAGCTTGAAATCGAAGGCAAACGTACGCAACTGGTGGAACCGGGGATCCAGATCCTGCCACCGCTGTCGGTGCATGGCTTTCGCTTTTCCGAAGACGTGGAAGGCTTTGTCGTGACCCTGGCCGCGCCGCTGATCGCCCACCTGCAGATGCAGTTGGGACAATCGGTCAATGCCCTGGCGCAGGCCGAAAGTTACCCGGCAGGCAAGGACGCCGAGTACCTCTACAGCCTGTTCAGTGCCTTGCAGAGCGAATACACCAGCCATCAACCGGCGCGGGAAATGCTCATGCATTCGCTGGTCAGCGTGATCGTGGTGTGGGTCAGCCGCCAGGTGATCCAGCGGCGCACCGCCATGGCGCGACCGCAGCGGGCCCGGGAATACCTCAACGGCTTTATTCAACTGGTGGAAGAGACTTATCGCCAGCACGTCAAGGTCGAGGATCTGGCGCACCGGCTGGGGATTTCCGTGTCGCACCTCAACGGCACCTGTCGTGAGCTGGCGGGGCAACCGGCGTTGCAGATCATGCACGAACGGCAATTGCTGGAGGCCAAGCGCTTGCTGACCTACACCAGCATGACCATTTATGAAATGTCCGACGTGTTGGGGTTTTCCGATCCGACCAACTTCACGCGCCTGTTCCGGCGTCGTGTGGGGATTTCGCCCAAGGCCTTCCGCGACCGCTTGAAGGCCGATCAGGACAACGAAGCCTGACTCCCTTCGTTACCGGAGGGCGTTGAGGGTAGCGTTGTGGGGGATGCAGCGCTCGAAGTTGCAGCTCGCAGCTTCACGGGGCAGGTTGCGCAGTTGCTCGACGCGCCAGGCGGCAGCGCCATACAGCCCGAGCGTGACCGCGCAGGTGATGAAGATCGCGAGGTATCTTCTTGTTCTGATGTTCATGGCGTTGACCTCTGAACGAATACCTTTCGGTATTACATTGAGCATAGGTCAGCGCTGGTGAGTTGCTAGCAATAGCGCGTCATGGATGTACCGCGACATTCAGAACGCTGATGCCTCCTGTGGGAGCGAGCTTGCTCGCGATAGCGGTGGATCAGTCGACATCATTGGTGAATGTTCGGTAGCCATCGCGAGCAAGCTCGCTCCCACAGGGCTTTCAATTACAACCCGATATCCCACTCCGGTTCTTCCGGAAATCTCACCACCAGAAAATCCAGCAAGCTGCGCAGCGCCGCCGGCATGTGCTTGCGCGAGGCATACACCGCATACACGTTCATTTGCCGGGGTTCGGCTGCCGGCAGCAGGCGAATCAATTCGCCGCTGTGAATGTGCACGCCGGCCTGGTAGGTGGGCAGCATCGCCACCCCGGCGCCGGCGATCGTTGCGCGCAACAGCGTGCTGGCCTCGTTGGCGCTGATGTTGCCCTGCACCGGTACTGAAACCTGCTCGCCGTCTTGCTCGAAATGCCAGAGGCTTTTGCCGAAGTAGGAGTGGGTCAGGCAGTTGTGCAGGCTCAGGTCCTCGACCCGTTGCGGCGCCGGATGTTCGCGCAAGTAGGCAGGGGAAGCGCAGATCACCGAGCGGCAAACTGTCAGGCGGCGGGCGATCAGGTTCGGGTCCAGATCGTTGCTGGTGCGGATCGCCAGGTCGATGCGCTCGTCCACCAGGTTCACGGTGCGGTCGAGCATCTGCATGTCGACGCTGACGCCGGGGTAGCGCTTGACGTACGCGGCCATGGCATCGGCCAGTTGCGCCTGGCCGAACGAGGTGCTGACACTGATCCGCAGCAGGCCGCGCGGTGCGTCATCCGGTTCGCTGACGGCGGCTTGCATGTCGCTGGACAAGTCGAGCATCTGCCGGCAGCGGGGCAGGATTTCGTTGCCGGCGGCGGTCAGGCTCAACTTGCGTGTGGTGCGGTGCATTAGGCGCGCACCGACCCAATCTTCCAATTCCGCCAGATACCGCGACACCACCGGCCGTGACAGCTCCAGGTGATCGGCGGCAGCCGACTGGCTGCCGAGGTCGACCACCGTGACGAACACACGCATTGCTTGAAGACGATCCATGATTTGCCCGCTTTCAGAAACAAACTATGTTCAAGCATCGCATTTTTTGTACCGAGTCAGGCAATTAAGCTCTGGGTTCATGTAGGAGCGAGCCTGCTCGCGATGGACTCGCAGACAACGCGAATATCCGATAAGTACGCGTCATCGTTTACGTCCATCGCGAGCAGGCTCGCTCCTACAAAAGGCATCGCCAAATATGGCATCGGGATCACGGAGCAACAGATGATCGGTTTCACCTCACTTAAGCGAGTTTTGCTGGCCACCACCTTCGTTTTTGCCGCCCACGCCAGCGCCTCGACCCTGACGCTGGATGTCTACAACCCTGGCGAAAAAGCCATCTTCCCGGTGACCTCGGTGCTAGTCAGCGGCGAAAAAGAAGCGATCCTGGTGGATGCCCAATTCGGCAAATCCCAGGCCGAGCAGGTGGTGGAAAAAATCCGCGCCAGCGGCAAGCAACTGACCACCATCTACATCAGTCACGGCGACCCGGACTACTACTTCGGCCTCGACACCCTGACGGCCGCCTTCCCCAAGGCCAAGGTTCTGGCCTCGCAGCCGACTGTCGACCACATCAAGCAAACCGTCGACGGCAAACTGGCCTTCTGGGGGCCGAAAATGGGCGCCGATGTGCCGACCAAAACCGTCGTGCCGGACGTTCTCAAGGGCGACAGCCTGATTCTCGAAGGGCAGAAGTTGCAGGTACTTGGACTTGAGGGGCCGCAGCCGGATCGCAGCTTTGTGTGGATTCCGTCGATCAAGGCGGTCGTCGGTGGTGTCGTGGTGGCGCAAAACATCCACGTGTGGATGGCCGACACGCAAACGCCGCAGTCCCATGCCGATTGGTTGGCTACGCTGCATTCCATTGAAACCCTGAAACCGCAGGTCGTGGTGCCGGGGCATTACCTCGGCGAGAGCGGTCGCTCCCTGGCAGCCGTGCAGTTCACCGCCGCTTACATCAAGGCCTTCGACGAAGAAACCGCCAAGGCCAGGAATTCCGCTGAACTGATTGCGGCAATGAAGAAACGCTTCCCGGCCCTGGGTGATGAAAGCTCCCTGGAGCTGAGCGCCAAAGTCGCCAAGGGCGAGATGAAGTGGGGTGAATAAATTTAAGGGTCAATAGGAATTCCTGTGGCGAGGGAGCTTGCCTGTGGCGAGGGGGCTTGCCCCCGTTGGAGTGCGAAGCGCTCCCCTGCATTTTTCAGCTACATCGCATGAAGCGGATTTACGACTGCTGCGCAGCCGAACGGGGGCAAGCCCCCTCGCCACAAAGACATGCGCTAATTGATACCGATACTTTCAAGCCAACTGGAGTACGTCATGAGCAACATCGCAATCATCGGTGCCACCGGTCGTGCCGGTAGCCAACTGCTGGAAGAAGCTCTGCGTCGCGGTCACAGCGTTACCGCGATCGCTCGCAACACGGCGAAAATCGGCCAGCGTGCCGGTGTGGTCACGCGCAACGTCGACGCTCTGGATGCCAGTGCATTGCAAGCGGCCCTCGAAGGGCATGACGCAGTCATCAGCGCCGCACATTTCGCAACGCTGCCTGCCAGCGCCGTCATCGGGCCGGTGAAGAAAGCCGGAGTCAAACGCTTGCTGGTAGTGGGTGGCGCCGGGTCGCTCTTGTTGCCCGATGGCACTCGAGTGATCGACAGCGAAGGCTTCCCTGAGGCTTACAAGGCAGAGGCCAGCGCTGGTGCCGAGTTCCTCGCAAACTTGCGTGAAGAGCGGGATCTGGACTGGACCTTCCTGTCGCCTTCGGCCGAATTTGTCGAAGGTGAGCGCACCGGGACATTCCGCCTCGGCCAGGATGATTTGCTGGTGAGCAGCGAAGGGCGTAGCTGGATTACGTTCGCTGACTATGCGATTGCAATGCTCGACGAAGTCGAAGCGCCAAAGCATTCGCGGCAGCGCTTTACAGTCGGCTACTGACACCGCAACCCCTGTAGGAGCTGCCGAAGGCTGCGATCTTTTGATTTTGCTTTTTTAAAAACAAGATCAAAAGATCGCAGCCTTCGGCAGCTCCTACAGGTGGCGGCTCAGCGAGACTGCGCCTGCTCCACCAGCCACCCCATCAATTCACGTAACTTCGGCGAAGGTCCGGGTTTTTCGGGGAATACCAGGTAATACGCCAGCCCTGTCGTGACCTTCAATTCGAATGGCATGACCAGCCGCCCGGCATTCAGGTCATCGCCGATCAGCGACCAGTCGCCAATCGCCACCCCCGTACCCTGGGACGCCATCGACATCGCCAGGTCCAGTGTTTCGAAATGCTGGCCCTTGCCGACATTGGTCAAATTCACATCCGCGGCCTTCAGCCAGGCCTTCCAGTCCCGTTCATCGCGGGTCGGGTGCAGCAGCAGGTGTTGTTGCAGATCGGCAGGTGTCTGCAGGGGCATGGGGCCTTCGAGCATCGGTCTGGAACACACCGGCGTGAGTTGCTCGTCGAAGAGTTTTTGCGACATCAGTGAATTGTCCGGCGGCGCGCCGTACATCACCGCCGCATCGAACTGCTCGAGATGAAAATCCACGCCGTGCTTGACCGTGGTGGTCAGTTCCACCGGCACGTCCGGGCGCTCTCTTTGCCATTGCAGCAGGCGCGGCAGCAACCAGCGCATGACGCAGGTCGGTGCCTTGAGTTGCAGGGTTTCGCGCTTCTCGCCGATCTGCTCCACGGCCTCGTCGATCAGGCCGAAAATCTGCTGCACCCGTGGCAGCCACTCCCGTCCTTCGGCGGTCAGGTCCAGGCCTCGGGCCTGGCGGATGAACAGCTCATAACCCAGGTGATCTTCCAGCCCGGCGATCTGCCGGCTGACCGCGCCCTGGGTGATGTGCAGTTGTTCGGCGGCCCGGGTGAAATTGCAGCACTGCGCGGTAATCAGAAAAGTGTGCAGCGCCGGCAGGGGAGGCAGTCGTTTCATTGGGATCCAAGGTATGACGTGAGGACATGGCTAGTATGACTTTTTATCCATTGTTGCGGCTACGTGTCGCCCGTTCCAATGAGGCCATTCCCGGGCCTGCCAATCCATCATAAACACAGCGCATGCCCGGCGTCTCAAACGAACAAAAAGGGCAAAGACATGGCGACGTGCGGCGAAGTATTGGTCAAGTTACTCGAAAACTACGGAGTCGAGCAGGTGTTCGGCATTCCGGGGGTTCATACCGTGGAGCTGTATCGCGGGCTGGCCCGTTCGAGCATCAACCACGTGACGCCTCGCCATGAGCAGGGCGCCGGCTTCATGGCCGACGGCTACGCCCGCACCAGCGGCAAACCGGGCGTGTGCTTCATCATCACAGGCCCTGGCATGACCAACATCACCACCGCCATGGGCCAGGCCTACGCCGATTCGATCCCGATGCTGGTGATCTCCAGCGTGCAATCGCGCAGCCAGTTGGGCGGCGGTCGCGGCAAGCTGCATGAACTGCCGAACCAGGGCGCACTGTGCGCCGGTGTCGCGGCGTTCTCCCACACCCTGATGTCGGCGTCGGAATTGCCGGTTGTGCTGGCTCGCGCCTTTGCGCTGTTCCAGGCAGGCCGTCCGCGTCCGGTGCACATTGAAATTCCATTGGACGTGTTGGTCGAAGACGCTGACGAGCTGCTCAGCAGCCTGCCGGTCAACATCGACCGCGCCGGTGCTTCGCCGAGTGCCGTGTCGCGCATGACCGAATTGCTGGCCAACGCCAAGCGTCCGCTGATTCTCGCTGGTGGCGGTGCCATCGACGCGGCGCCCGAGCTGACCGAGCTGGCCGAACTGCTGGACGCGCCGGTCGCACTGACCATCAATGCCAAGGGCATGCTCGCCTCCGGCCACCCGTTGCTGATCGGCTCGACCCAGAGCCTGGTCGCCACCCGTGCGCTGGTCGCCGAGGCCGACGTGGTCCTGGCCATCGGCACCGAACTGGCCGAGACCGACTACGACGTGACCTTCGCCGGTGGCTTCGAAATTCCTGGCAAGTTGCTGCGCGTGGACATCGACCCGGACCAGACCGTGCGTAACTACCCGCCGCACGTGGCGCTGGTGGCCGACTCGCGCAACGCTGCCCAGGCTTTGCTCAGCGCCTTGTCGCACAAATCCCTGGCCGAACGCCGCAACGATTGGGGCCAGGTACGGGCCGCTCGTCTGCGTGAAGACCTGGCCATGACCTGGGACGCACCGACCCTGGCACAGACCCGTTTCCTCGAAACCGTCCTGCACGAGCTGCCGGACGCGGTGTTCGTCGGTGATTCGACCCAACCGGTCTACACCGGCAACCTGACGTTCAACCCGGAGCGTCCACGTCGTTGGTTCAACTCGTCCACCGGTTACGGCACCCTCGGTTACGCCTTGCCGGCGGCGATTGGCGCCTGGCTCGGCGGCAGCGCTAAAGACGGTGCTCGCCCGCCCGTGGTGTGCCTGATCGGTGACGGCGGCCTTCAGTTCACCCTGCCGGAACTGGCCAGCGCCGTTGAAGCGCGCACTCCGGTCATCGTGCTGCTGTGGAATAACCAGGGCTACGAAGAGATCAAGAAATACATGGTCAACCGTGCCATCGAGCCGGTCGGCGTGGACATCTACACCCCGGACTTCATCGGTGTGGCCAAGGCCTTGGGTTGCGCGGCCGAAGCCGTCAGCAGTGTCGAGCAATTGCGCGGCGCATTGCGTGTGGCCCACGATCGCCAGGGCCCGACCCTGATTGAAATCGACCAGGCCGAGTGGATGAAGGCGGTGTCGAAATGACTTTCCCGACTACCCTGGATGGCCTGTACATCAACGGCCAATGGTCGGCCGGCAATGAACACCTGCGGGTGATCAACCCGGCGACCGAAGCCCTGTTGACCACGGTCAATGGCGGCGATGAGCGTGCGGTTGATCAAGCGGTGAGCGCGGCGACCCGGGCGTTCGCCGTCTGGTCGAAAACCACCGGCGCCGAACGCGCTGCCATCCTGCGCAAAATCGCCGCGGGCGTGCAGGCCAACCGTGAAAAACTGATGCACTTGCAGTCGAGCAACAACGGCAAGCCGCAATTCGAAGCCGCGATCGACGTCGATGATGTGATCGCCACGTTCGAGTATTACGCCGGTCTGGCCGAAGGGCTGGACGCCAAGCAGGACAACGCCATCGAATTGCCGAGCGACGACTTCAGTGCGCGCCTGCGCCGTGAGCCGTGCGGCGTAGTCGGCCTGATCGTGCCGTGGAACTTCCCGATGGTCACCACCGCCTGGAAACTCGCCCCAGCCCTGGCCGCCGGTTGCTGTGTGGTGCTCAAGCCTTCGGAAGTGACGCCGCTGCCAGAACTGGAGCTGGCAACGATCATCGCTGAGGCTGGCTTGCCGGCAGGCGTGTTCAACCTGGTGTGTGGCACCGGTCTGGCTGTTGGCGCGCCATTGTCGGCGGATTCGCGTATCGCGAAAATTTCCTTCACAGGCAGTAATGCCGTTGGTGTGCAGGTCATGCAGCGGGCGGCGGAAACCGTCAAAGGCGTGAGCCTGGAACTGGGCGGCAAATCATCGCTGCTGGTGCTGGCCGATGCCGATCTCGACCTGGCGGTGGAAGTGGCTTGCGGCGGTGGTTTCTTCAACGCCGGGCAGATGTGCTCCGCCACCAGTCGCGTGCTGGTGGCCGATGAACTGGCCGACGAATTCCTCAGCCGCGTGAAGGCCCGTGCCGAAGCGATTCGCGTGGCCGACCCGTTCGACCCGAACGTGGAAATGGGCGCGCTGGTCAATCAGGCGCAATACCAGCGTGTCCTGGGTCACATCGATCGTGGTTTGAGCGCTGGCGCCAAGCTGGTTTGCGGTGGCAATCGCCCGGCGAACCTGCCGCGCGGATATTTTTTGCGGCCGACGGTTTTCACCGAAGTGCCCCTCGACAGTGCACTGTGGTGTGAAGAGATTTTCGGCCCGGTGATCTGCGTACGCAGTTTCGCCTCTGAAGCCGAGGCGATTGCCTTGGCCAACGACAGCCAGTTCGGCCTGGTCGCCAGTGTGGTCACGCGCAATGCCGAGACCGCCGACCGCGTCGCCAACGCTTTGCAGGCAGGGCTTGTGTGGATCAACGCACCGCAGGTGATCTTCCCGCAGACCGCCTGGGGCGGCTACAAACAGAGCAGCATAGGCCGTGAATTGGGGCCGTGGGGCTTGCAGGCTTTCCAGGAAATCAAACACGTGATCCGGGCTGTCTGACACCAATCACTGTAGGAGCGAGCCTGCTCGCGATGGACGTCAACGATAACGCGGGGTACCTGAATGAGAGCGGTGCCCTTGCGTCCATCGCGAGCAGGCTCGCTCCTACAGAAAACCCATCCGCATGCCCCGAAAGAAGGCATGCATTGGCGTCATGGCTTCAATGAATTTTTATCGATAGTCAGGTGTTTTACACAACCTCAGGATGAACTCACTGGTTCAGCCAACCCCCCGAAAATAGAGGGGCCAACGCTAATCCAGTCGCGCGGATGCAACAGTTTCGACCTGCCTTATACCTACAAAAACAAAGGGAGTCCGTAATGGGCGAGCATGATCTGAACAGACGTCAATTTATCAAGACCGTGGGCGTAGCCTCGGTTGCAGCAGCGGCCATGAGCATGCCGTTCATCAAGGCCAATGCCAGCGACACACGTTTTGCCGGCAAGACCTTGCGTTTGCTGACCTGGTCCGACGACACCGGCCTGGCTGCACTGCGCAACATCGCCGCGACGTTCGAAGACAAGTACGGCTGCAAGGTCATCGCTGACCGCACTGGCAGTACCTCGGAAATGGTCGCCAAACTCAAGGCCGGCGGTGATCGTCCGCAGTACGACATCATCACCCTGGCAGGCGTCGGCGCCGAAGGTCTGGCCGCCGCCAACCTGCTGGAAAAACCCGACCTCAACCGCATTCCCAACCTGGTCGATGTCCCGGAGAAGTACCGCACCGGCGCCAATGGCCACGGTATCGGTTACCTGCTGTGGTGCAACAGCCTAGTCTACAGCACCCGCACCCAGAAAGAAGCCCCGACCAGCTACGCCTCCCTGTGGGATGCCGACGCGGCGCCGAACATCTTCCTGCCGCCGCCGAACTGGACCGAGGCCATGGACCTGATCATCATCGCCGCCAAACTGGCCGGTGGTGACGAGCACAACATCGAACCTGGCTTCAAGAAACTCGCCGAGCTGAAAGATCGTGTGGTGACCCTGGGTGAAAACCCGAACCAGATTGCCGAACTGTTCCGCACCGGCTCCCTGGACATGGGTGGCCTGTATGCACCGGCGTTCTTCCCGAAACAGATCCGCGATCCGAACTACGGTCTGGGCGCGACCTTTGGCATGAAGGAAGGTTTCTACACCGACCTGATGCTGTCGGTGATGCCGAAGAACCGTCCGGGCGATACCGACATGGCCTATGCCTTCATCAACCACTCCCTGGACCCATTGGTGCAGGGCAAGATGGCTGAAGACATCTACAACGGCCCGGTCAACGCCAAGGCGATCATCTCCGCCGAAGCGCGCAAGAGCCCGTACATCCTCACGCCGGAGCAGATTGCCGAGAAGGCGATCATGCACGACAACGCCTTCCTGGCGACTGTGCATGACCAATGGATTCGTCGTTACACGGAAATCTTTTCTTCCTGATCGAGTGACGCTCGCAAGCCCTTGAAGCACCACAAATCAAATGTGGGAGCGGGCTTGCTCGCGAATGCGGTGTGACATTCAACATTGATGTCGGCTGACACGGCCTCTTCGCGAGCAAGCCCGCTCCCACATTAGAAACGCTGTGCTTTCAGGTCTTGTGTCTGTCAGCTGCTTTCCATTGACGAGACCCTTTGCTATGGAACACCAACCTCTGACCCATCCGGTGAGTGCCGCCCCCGTGCGCGCCGCTCGGGGTGTTTCGCCAACGACGCGCGCCTGGTTTTTCCTCACGCCGTCGATGCTGTTTCTTGGCGTACTGATTGCCGCGAGCCTGCTGGTACTGCGCATGAGCGTGGGCACCAAAGGCGCGGAATGGTCCGGGTTCAGCCTGGCCAGCTACGCCCAGTTGCTGGAACCCTATTACCTCAAATCCCTGATGCTGACCCTGCGCCTGGCGCTGATCAGCGCGGTGATCGCCGTGATTCTGGCGATCCCGGTGGCCTACACCATGTCGCGCCTGACCTCGCCGTTCGTGCGACGGATTTTCCTGGCGGCGGTGTTGCTGCCGTTGCTGGTCAACCTGCTGCTGCAAAGCTACGGCTGGCTGGTGATCCTCGGCCCAGGCGGCATGCTCAACCAGACCCTGATGGGCCTGGGCCTGATCAAGCGCCCGATCATGCTGTTGTACAACCAGAACGGCGTGTTGATGGGCCTGGTGCAAACCGCCTTCCCGCTGGCCGTGTTGCCGATCGCCAGCGCCATGCGCGGCGTCGCCCGCAGCTACGAAGAAGCCGCGGCCACCCTCGGCGCCAGTCGCTTCCAGGTGTTCCGCCAGGTGGTCTTGCCGATGAGTCTGCCGGGGATCATTACCGGTGCGACCCTGGTGTTCGCCTACAACGCCAGCAGTTTCGTGGTGCCCTTGCTGCTCGGTGGCCGCCGCGTGCCGATGCTGGCGGTGATGGTGCATGACCAGATCGCCCCGCTGATGAACTGGCCTGCCGCATCCGCTGCCGGCGTGGTGCTGATCGTCACCACACTCGCGATCATGACCCTGTCCGAATACATCACTGGCCGTCGTCGTCGCATGCTGGAGGCTTCCCAATGAGTACCCTGACCAAGAAGCGCTATGGGCTGTTGCCTGGCGAGACCGGCAAGTTCGCCGGCATCCTCTCGGGCTTCATCCTGCTGTTGGCGGTGCTGCCGATCCTGACCATGATCGTGATGTCGTTCAGCGGCGCGTCGAACCTCGACTTCCCGCCGAGCAGCTACAGCCTGCAATGGTACAAGGCCGCCTGGCACACCTTCGTGTCGCCGGACGCCAGCGATGTGCTGAGCCTCGGCCAGGCAATGAGCACCAGCCTGCTGGTATCGTGCCTGACCATGATTTTCGCCACGATCATCGCAGTGCCGGCGGCCTACGCGCTGACCCGTTGCGAGTTCCGCGGCAAGGCCGTGGCCCTGCAACTGATGTCGTTGCCGCTGGTGTTCCCGATGGTGGTGTTGGGTCTGGCGTTGCTGCTGGTGTTCGACAGCCTGCCGTTCCACATGACGACCTCGCGCCTGGTGATTGCACACGTGATCCTGGCACTGCCGTTCGTGGTGAAAAATTGCACGGCGGCGATGCTCTCCATCGGCAGCGAAGTCGAGGAGGCCGCGCAGATGCTCGGTGCTTCACCGCTGCGGGCGATTGTCGATGTGGTGGTGCCGTTGATGAAGTCGGGGATCCTGGCGGGCATGCTGCTGGCGTTCATCGTCTCGTTCAACGAATTCACCGTGACTTACTTCCTCTACACCATCGATGTGATGACCGTGCCGATCTGGATGTACAGCCGCACCGTGTCTTCGCTCGACCCAACCGTATTTTCGTTTGCCGTGCTGATCGTGCTGATCGACTTCGTCCTGATCTGGGCGCTGGAGAAGCTGGTTGGTGAAGGTGGCGTTTCGTTCTGATTTCTTGAGGTACTTCAAATGTCTGGTCTGATTCTGGAAAACGTCGAGAAACATTACGGCTCGGCCTGCGCGGTAACCGATGTGAACCTGCACTTGCCCGAGGGCAAACTGGTGTGTTTCCTCGGCCCTTCGGGCTGTGGCAAAACCACGCTGCTGCGCATGATTGCCGGCCTTGAAACCCTGACCGGCGGCGAGATCCGCCTGGACGGTGAAGACATCGGCCACACCCCGGCGCACCTGCGCAACTTCGGCATGGTGTTCCAGTCCCTGGCGCTGTTCCCGCACATGACCGTGGGTGAGAACATCGCCTATCCGCTGAAACTGCGCGGGGTCAGCAAGGCTGACCAGCAGGCGCGGGTGGTGGAGTTGCTGGAACTGATCCAGTTGCAACCGATGATCGATCGTCCGGTGGCCAAGCTCTCCGGCGGACAACGCCAGCGTGTGGCGATTGCCCGGGCGATTGCCAACCACCCGAAAATCCTCCTGCTCGACGAACCGTTGTCGGCGCTGGACGCCAAGCTGCGCGAGTCGATGCAGGTGGAAATCCGTCAACTGCAACAGCGCCTGAACATCACCACCATCATGGTGACCCACGACCAGCGTGAAGCCATGACCATGGCCGATATCGTGGTCGTGCTCGGTGAACATCGGGTGCAGCAGGTCGGCACGCCGATTGAAATTTACCGGCACCCGGCCAACGAGTTCGTTGCGGACTTCATCGGCTCGGGCAATATCTTCCCGGCCACGGCGCTGGGCAACGGCAAGGTCAGCCTGCCGGGTGGCGATGCGCTGCAAGTGCCGATCTGCACGAGCGTTGCGGCAGGGGAAAAGGTGAAGATGCTGATTCGTCCCGAAGACCTGCAACTGTCGGCGCCGCAGGCGACGGCGGGCAACCGCTTGCTGGGCAAGGTGACCTTCGTGCGCGATATCGGCGCGACCATCGAGACCACGGTGGAGTGTTCCGGGGTGTCGTTTACCGCGCTGAGCACGCCGTGCCAGGGCTTTGGCCTGAGCGTCGGTCACCCGGTGTCGGTGACCTTGCCGGCGGAGGCTTGCCGGGTACTGGGGGCCTGATCCCGGTTTGATGCTGTTTGTACTGGCCTCATCGCGAGCAAGCTCGCTCCCACATTGGACGGTGTACGCTGGACCCTGTGGGAGCGAGCTTGCTCGCGATGAGGCCAGTACTGCTTGCAAAGAAACAAGTTCAGACTGACAACCGCAACCGCGCCAGATCCCTTAGCGGCGGCGCCCCGAACAACCGGCTGTATTCCCGGCTGAACTGCGACGGACTTTCATACCCTACGCGATACCCCGCCGCCGAAGCTTCCAGCCCTTCGGCCAGCATCAACCGTCGCGCTTCCTGAAGGCGCAACTGCTTCTGATACTGCAACGGACTCATCGCCGTCATCGCCTTGAAGCGGTGATGCAGGGTCGACACGCTCAGGTTCACTTCTTTCGCCAGATCATCGATGCGCAATGGCTGTTCGAAATTGCCATTGAGCCATTTGATCGCCTGGCTGACGCGATGGCTCTGACTGTTGGCGATGGCGATTTCGTACAGTCGATGCCCTTGCTTGCTGCGCAACAGTCGATAGAGGATCTCCCGGCGAATCAGCGGCGCGAGCATGGCAATGTCTTTCGGCGTGTCCAGTAGCCGTGCCAGGCGCAGCACGGCATCCAGCATGGCCGTGTCGAGCCGCTCGACATACAGCCCGCGCCCGGTCGGCCGGGAGGGCACGCCGAGGGGGCCGGCGTCGGCGATCAGCGCGGTGATTTCCGCCGGATCGATGTCCAGGCGCAGGGCCAGGATCGGTTCCTCGGCCGAGACATCCACCACCCGTCCACTGAGCGGCATCGAGACCGAGACCACCAGGTAGTTCAACGGGTCGTAGTTGAAGTACTCGTTGGCCAACTGAACTTCCTTGCGCCCCTGGGCCATGATGCACAGTGCCGGTTGCGCCAGCACCGGGGCAAACTCGTGGGACTGGCTGTGGCGGGACATGAACAGCGAGCCGATGGCCGTGGCATAACTGCCATCTTCGGCGGTGTTACGGCGGATGATCGCCGCCAGTTCCGCGCGCTGCTTTTCCATGTCGGTGTCCAGCGGGGCTTGAAAGTGATCGAGCGACGTCATGCGCGGCATCCTCGGCAGGCATGGAGGGAATGGAGCAGAGCATAAGTTTGTGCAAGTGGCAGCGGTAGACACATCCTGCCGGATGCTTGCCTGATTCTGCCTGGGGTGACTTCCAGCCAGCGCATCACAGGCAGTCCCTGCCATCCCCCAACCCCTGTAGGCGCTGCCGAAGGCTGCGATCTTTTGATTTTGTTTTCAAGATCAAAAGATCGCAGCCTTCGGCAGCTCCTACAGGAAGTTTCGCAGGATTGTGCAATGCACCGGCAGGAATCGACTAACGAGACAGGCGTCGTGGCCCTTAACCTTTGATCCTGTCGCAGCCCGTCCCACGGCTGCCACGCGACTCCCCGGGAGGGTTGAACATGTCCAAGCAGATCCCCGTCAGTCATATGGCCTTCGTTCGGGCGCGCGCCGGGCGCTCGACGGAACTCGGTGTGCGCCTCAGCGCCCTGATCGAACCGTCCCGCGCAGCACCGGGCTGCCTGAGCTTCGCCTTGCAGCATTCGCAGTGCGATCCGGAACTGTGGCTGGTGTCCGGTTTCTGGAGCGATCAACAGGCCATGACCGCCTACTTCAGCACACCGGCGATGGAGATTTTTGCCGAGTTGGTGCAGGAGCTGGTGGTCAACAGTCTGGATTTCCACACCTTCAAGGAGGTGTCGGCGGCGCAGGCCCTCGGTCAGTCCGGACTGACGGTACACAAACTGGCCGGTTGAGGGTTTAATGACGGCATTCTCAACCAGCCAGGATTCGCGACATGGCACGTAAAGCCTTTGATCACTTCGAAGCTGTTTCCGCTGTTGTACCGGGCGAGGGGGGTTACCACGCCGCTATCGCCGTCAAAGCGCTGGGTGGTGCCGGCGCCCCGCGGTTTCACAAAGTGCTGGAAGGCCAGACCTTCAAGACGGCCCACGAGGCCGATGAAGCAGCCGCCAGGGAGCTGACCCGCCTCAAGGACGTCAAGGAAAACACCGACCTGCTCTGGTGATCACTTCACCGCCCCCGGGCGGTACATCTTGAACAACGCCTCAGGCCCCAGCTGGAAATAATCCGCCGGCCCGCCGCCGCGCAGAATCGGTTCTGCCGCGGCGGTGTCGTATACCCCATCCTTCAACAGCCATTTGGCGATATGCACGGCGACCACTTCGCCGAGGATCAGCCAGCTCGGCACCACATTGCCGTCCGCCCGCTGCAACTGGATGATCTGCGTGACCTTGCACTCGAAGGACACCGGGCTTTCGGCCACCCGTGGCACCTGAATGACCCTCGATGCAACGGTCGTCAGGCCGGCCAGTTCGAATTCGTTGACCTCAGGCCTGACCATGGCGCTGCTCTGGTTCATCTGCTCGGCCAGCGGCCGTGTGGCCAGGTTCCAGGCGAACTCGCCGGTTTGTTCGATGTTGTTCAGGCTGTCTTTGCGTCCGACGCTGGAAAAACCAATGATCGGCGGGATGTAGTTGAAGGCGTTGAAGAAACTGTAGGGCGCGAGGTTCAAGCGGCCCTCGGCATCCTGTGAAGAGATCCAGCCGATGGGACGCGGGCCGACGATGGCGTTGAACGGATCGTGGGGCAGGCCGTGGCCGTTGGCGGGTTCGTAGAAGTGGATATCGTCGGGCATCAGGTGGGATTTCCAGAGCTTTCGGGGAGACGTGCATGGTGCAAGCACGCGCCGCAGATTTCCAGTCGGATTCGGTACCTGGAATGATGGGATCCAATGTGGGAGCGAGCTTGCTCGCGATTGCGGACCGACATTCAGCATAGATGTTGACTGAATGTCAGTCATCGCGAGCAAGCTCGCTCCCACAGGTTTTAAGTGATTGCCAGACTTTGTGTTCCTCCAAAAACGACCAGATCCGGCCGAAGCCGGGCTGTGAATTTCCTTCCACATTCAGCCGATAGCTTCTGCGCTGCCGGTTTTGTCGAAACCGTCAGAGGCATAGGCGTCAGAGTGGCTGCGTTCGATGGCCGCGCTGGTGCCAGAGCCGTAGGAGGCCGAACCGGTCTTGTCGTAGCCGTCGGCAGCAAAGGCATTGGCAGCCAGCACGGAAAGGGTCAGGGCAAGGATCAATCGGGTTTTCATGGCAGGTACTCCAGGTACGTTCGCAATGGGTACGTTCAGGCACTCCTTCGAGGCCTGTAACGGATATACGTGCGTCCTGTCGATCTGGATGCACTCAGCTGCAGGCTGCTGCCGGTGCATTAACCGATGATTATCCGGGTGGAGGGGGAGACGAATGGTGCCCTTCGCGAACCCGTTCGCGAAGGGCCTGGCGCTCACCGTTGCAGTGAGCGCCGGTCGGCGATCAGTCGGTGACGATCCGCGAATGTTTGCGGGTGTCTTTCATGGTGATGTACACCAGCAACGACACGGCAATACAGGCGGTCACGTACCAGTAGTACCCCGTCTCCATGCCGATGCTCTTGAACCACAGCGCGATGTATTCAGCGGTGCCGCCGAAGATCGAAACGGTCAGTGCGTACGGCAGACCCACGCCCAGGGCGCGGATTTCGGTCGGGAACAGTTCGGCTTTCACCACGGCGTTGATCGAGGTGTAGCCACTGACGATGATCAGCGCCGCCATGATCAGGAAGAACGCGCCCCACCAGGTGGTGATGGTGTGCAGGGTGGTGAGGATCGGCACGGTGAACAGGGTGCCCAGGATGCCGAAGGCAATCAGGATCGGCCGGCGACCGATTTTATCCGACAGCCCGCCGACGATCGGTTGCAGGCACATGAACAGGAACAGCGTGGCGGCGGAAATGGTGGTGGAGTCGGAAATGCTCATGCCGACAGTGTTCACCAGGTATTTCTGCATGTAGGTGGTGTAGGTGTAGAACGCCAGGGTGCCGCCCATGGTCAGGCCGACCACGGTCATCAGTTCCTTGGGGTGACGCATCAAGGTGCGCATCGCGCTTTCCTTGGCTTTTTCTTTCTTGGTGAAGGACTCGGTCTCTTCCATGCCGCGACGCAGGTACAACGCAACCACTGCACACAGCGCGCCGATGGCGAACGGGATGCGCCAGCCCCAGGCGTACAGCTCTTCGGTGGTCAGCAGTTGTTGCAGCACGATCAACACCGCCAGGGCGATGAGCTGGCCGGAGATCAGGGTCACGTACTGGAAGCTGGAGTAGAAGCCGCGACGTTCCTTGGTCGCCATTTCGCTGAGGTAAGTGGCGGAGGTGCCGTATTCGCCACCCACCGACAGGCCTTGCAGCAAGCGCGCGAACACCAGCAGGATCGGCGCACCGATGCCGATGACTTCATAACTCGGGCTCAGGGCGATCAGCAGCGAGCCGAAGCACATCAGGTACACCGAGGCCATCAGCGCCTTTTTGCGCCCGACTTTGTCCGCATACAGCCCCATCAGCCAGCCACCGATCGGGCGCATCAGGAAGCCCACGGCGAAGATCGCGGCGGTGTTGAGCAATTGGGCGGTGGTGTCGCCTTTGGGGAAGAAGGTCTTGGCGAAGTACAGGGAGAAAGCGGCGTAGACGTACCAGTCGTACCACTCGACCATGTTGCCAACGGAGCCGCTGAAGATCGATTTGATGCGGCTGGACGTGGTTCTTTCTTTGGCCGGCACGGCAGCCGACCCAAGCGGCAGGGAGTTGGAGTTATCCATTGAAGGATCCTTCATTTAATTGTTTTTGTGGAGCGCGGTTAAACGCAGCCTGCAGGGGCTATAGCAGGAGCTGTGCCAAGGGGGAGAGGGCCGGTTTAGAGGGGTTTGGGTGTTTTGGTGAGCGGAAATCCGCTTATTTGTGGCGGGTGATGAGCGGAAATTTGCTTACCTGGAGGGGTATTTGTATTGCCTTTGCCGGCCTCTTCGCGAGCAAGCCCGCTCCCACAATGTTCGGCGTACACAGATCCACTGTGGGAGCGGGCTTGCTCGCGAAGAGGCCAGAACAGGCACCACAAAAAACTCAGTTCTCTTGAAGGAACATCTCCCGGCTCAACCCATGCCGCTGCATCTTTTCATTGAAGGTCCGGCGTGGCAGTTGCAGCTCTTCAAGCACCGCCTTGACGTCACCCTTATGCCGGGTCAACGCCGCGCGCAGGCACTGTGCTTCAAAGGCCTCCTGCTGCGCCGCCAGCGACTGACCGGGCTCGATCCCTGCCGGTACAGGCTCACCAAGCCCCAACACCTGGCGCTCGGCGACGTTCGCCAGTTCGCGCACATTGCCCGGCCAGTCGTGGCTCAGCAGGTGACTCAACTGCGCACCGCTCAGCGGTGGAAATTTACGTCCCAGCCGTTCAGCCGCGTTTTGGGCAAAGGATTCGAACAGCAACGGGATGTCTTCACGGCGTTCGCGCAAGGGCGGCAGGCGTAGTTCAGCGACGTTCAAGCGATAGGCCAGGTCTTCGCGAAAACGTCCGGCCCGCGCTTCGTCGAGCAGGTCCGGTTTGGTCGCGGCAATGATGCGCAAATCCACGCGAATGCTCTGGTTCGAACCCAGTCGCTCAAGCTTTTGCTCTTGCAACACTCGCAGCAATTTCACCTGCTGGGCCAGCGGCATGCTTTCGATTTCATCGAGAAACAGCGTGCCGCCGTCGGCGTATTCGAGTTTGCCGATGCGCTTGCCGGCCGCCCCGGTGAACGCGCCGCTCTCGTGACCGAACAGTTCGGCCTCGAACAGTTGCTCGGGGATGGCCGCGCAATTGAGTGCGACAAAAGGCTTGTCGGCTCGTGGCCCGAAGTCATGCAGGCAGCGTGCGACCAGTTCCTTGCCGCTACCGGTTTCCCCGCGAATCAGCACGTTCACTGGCAGGGCTGCCAGGTCCAGCACCTGCCGACGCAGGGTTTGCAGGCAACGGGACACGCCGAGCAGCGTGGCATCCAGCTTGGCGCGGTTGTCCGCCTGTTCGTGCAGTGCGCGGTTTTCCAGCACCAGCCGGCGTTTGTCGAGGGCGCGGCGCAGGCTGCCGAGCAGGGTTTCCGGGCTGAAGGGTTTCTCGAGGAAATCGTAGGCGCCGTCGCGCATGGCCTCGACGGCCATCGGTACGTCGCCATGGCCGGTCAACAGGATCACCGGCAAATCGGCATCCCGGCGTTGCACCTCGGCCAGCAGTTCCAGGCCGGTCATGCCGGGCATGCGCACATCGCTGAGAATCACCCCGGCAAAGTGCCTGGGCAATTGCGCCAGGCATTCATCGGCGCGGCTGAACAACTGCACCTCGAATCCCGACAGGCTCAACCATTGTTCGACGGCACTGCGGATGCTGCTTTCGTCGTCGACCACCATCACTGAGTTCAGCATGGTTCATGCACCTCCTGGTCGATGGGCAAGGTCAGGGTAAACACGGCACCCTTGTCATGATTGCCGGCACTCAGGCGCCCGCCGGATTCGTGAACGATGGCGAACGATACGGCCAAACCGATGCCCAGGCCATCGCCCACCGGTTTGGTGGTGAAGAACGGATCGAACACCTTGGGCAGGTTCTCTTCGGCGATCCCGCCACCGTTGTCGATCACGCTCAGGCGCCACAATTGTTCGTCGGCTTCGAGGCGGATTTCCAGGCGTTTGCAGGGTTTGTCCTGCATCGCATCGAGGGCGTTGCGCAGCAGGTTGATCAGCACCTGTTCCAGGCGAATCGCATCGCCGCGCACCCAGGCCGGGCGGGTCAGGTGCAACACGGTGCTGACCTGTTCGTCACGCAGCCGGGTGTCGAGCAGTTGCAGCGACTGGTCCACCACCGCCGCCAGGTCCAGGCGTTCGCGCAAACCGCTGGGGCTTTTGCGGGCGAAGGTTTTCAGGTGGCCGGTGAGGGCCGCCATGCGCGTGAGCATTTCATCCACCGGTTTGAGCGCCTTGTAGGCGTCGTCGACCCGGCCGTGGTCGAGCAGCAGGCGCAAGGTCGCCAACTGCATGCGCTGGGCGGTGAGCGGCTGGTTGATCTCATGGGCCAGGGCGGCGGACATCTGCCCCAGCGCCGCGAGTTTGGCCGACTGCACCAGGCCCTCCTGGGCGGTGCGCAGGTCGCGGGTACGCTCTTCCACCAGTTGTTCGAGTTCTTCACGACTGCGCTGGCGCAGCCTGGCCAGGCGCCAGCGCTGATTGAGAAACAGCAGCAGGAACACCAGGGTCAGCCACAATCCGGCCGCAGCGAGGGCGGCATTGCGGCTGTCTTCGAAGGCGACTTGCGGGCGCCGCAGCAGATGCAGGGTCCAGCCCTCGGCAGTCAGCGGCAGGGACTCCCACAGGTAGTCCGCCTTGCCGTCCGGGCCATCGACCCGAGCCAGGTCACTGTTGTCGTCGAAACGCCGCAACGATTGAAACTCCAGCGGCGTCAGCGGCTGCTTGTCGTACTGGCGGGTGGCCTTGAGTTCGGCGTGATCGCTGTCGCTCAGCGGCTTGAGCAGGCGATAGCGCCAGCCCGGCTGGTTGGCGATGAAGATGATCCCGCGCGCGTCGCTGACCAACAGCGTATCGCTGCCCTGGCGCCACTCGCGTTCCAGCTCGGGAAATTCCAGTTTCACCACCATGGCGCCGAGGAACTGCCCGTCGTCATCGCTGA
Source organism: Pseudomonas sp. GM33 (assembly GCF_000282295.1). Classification (NCBI taxonomy): domain Bacteria; kingdom Pseudomonadati; phylum Pseudomonadota; class Gammaproteobacteria; order Pseudomonadales; family Pseudomonadaceae; genus Pseudomonas; species Pseudomonas sp. GM33. The sequence goes on along the minus strand of NZ_AKJO01000146.1, from coordinate 23,938 downwards.
CCGCGCTGGAGAGGAAGTAGCCGGGAATCCCGCTGGTCACGCCGACCGCGTAAAAACGCCCGGTGCCCTGGGTGCGGGTCTGGTTGAAATAGGGGCGGAAACCGTAGTTATGGCCGACATAACTGCTGGGCAAACGCCAGTTGCTCGCCGCCACGGCGAGGCCGGTGCGATCGAGCAGTTCCAGGGTCGAGGATTCGGCGGCGCCGTTGATCTTTTCCAGTTTGCGGTTCAACGCATCCTGCTGCCCTGGGCTCACCGCCCCCTTGAGCGCCGAGCGCAACTCCGGGTCCAGCGCCAGCACGGCGGGCAGGGCGCGGTAACGTTCGATCAGGGTATGCAGCGACGTGGCATAGAGCGCCAGTTGCTGATTGGCTCGGGCGGCGTCTTCGACCATTGACTGACGGACGGCGTGGCGCATGGCCAGGGTCGCGGCGATGGCGGCGCCGGCGATGATCAGCAAGGTATAGAGCGCCAGGCGCAGGGATCTGGAGGTCGGGAGCATCGAACGTAAATCGGACAAAAGAAAAGATAGGAGGCGCAAGATAGCATGCGGACTATCTTGCGCCAGATCTCATCTCACTGCGCCCGAGTGGATACCTTGAGCTTTCAACGATTTATGTTTGGTCTTATCTGTTCCAGTTCATCTGTCAGTTTCCCCAACGAAACTACCGAGCTCCTGGAGTTGCTCAGATCATCATAGTTCAGGTGTGCTTCATGCATTCTGTTGGCTAGCCCGGTCTGGTCAGACGGTTGGTCACCAGTATCCTGATTGGCTCCACGGGTTCGCTAGAGGGTGAACCGGTGAAAACGCATGAGTGTTTCACGGAGAAACGTTTTACATGCACAGGGGGAAGTTCGGTGGGTAAATGGCTGCTTATGAGTCGCCTTGTACGGCGTTATCCCGAGTACATTCCCAAGCAGTTTCACTGCGAAACGCTTCGACTGACCAGCACTCACACATGGTACCGCCATCGAGAATGGCGCGTATCAAAATAACCCCGCTTGGATTTTCTGCTGCAGCAGCGCAGCGAGTTCACGGCAGGGGTATTGGGCTTGCAGCTCCCATGCTTTACAGCCGAGTGCATGTTGAAAGGCTCCGGCGTCCATGAGGTCCTGAACGCTCCCGCACAACCGACAGCGCACCAGCGGGCCGTCGAGCGTCCAATGCTTATTCCAGGCTTCCAGCGGCAGGTAGGTAACGGACATTCAAAACTAGGCCTTTGGCGAGGCACGATAGGGGCTTCGTGCGCTTAAAACCACTCACTGCAAGTGATGGTAGGCCAGTCCCCGGGGGTTGGTGATTAGAAGGTAAAAAAAAACCGCGCTGTCATACAAACAGCGCGGTTTTTTTTAATCAGCGGTCAAGTGCTTACTGCACTTCCACCGCCAGGCTGTCACTGATCTTTTTCTGCCAGATGGCAGGACCTGTGATGTGTACGGACTCGCCCTTGCTGTCGACCGCTACGGTCACCGGCATGTCCTTGACCTCGAACTCGTAGATCGCTTCCATGCCCAGTTCGGCAAACGCCAGCACCTTGGACTTCTTGATCGCCTGGGCGACCAGGTAAGCGGCGCCGCCGACGGCCATCAGGTACACGGCCTTGCTGTCCTTGATCGCTTCGATCGCGGTCGGGCCGCGCTCGGATTTGCCGATCATGCCCAGCAAGCCGGTCTGCTCGAGGATCTGGCGGGTGAACTTGTCCATCCGCGTCGCGGTGGTAGGACCTGCCGGGCCAACCACTTCGTCACCGACCGGATCGACCGGGCCGACGTAGTAGATGAAGCGACCCTTGAGGTCCACCGGCAGGGTTTCGCCCTTGTTCAGCATCTCGACCATGCGCTTGTGCGCAGCGTCGCGACCGGTGAGCATCTTGCCGTTGAGCAGGACGGTTTCGCCCGGCTTCCAGCTCTGCACGTCTTCCGGGGTCAGGGTGTCGAGGTTGACGCGACGGGCCGACGGGCCGGCTTCCCAGACGATTTCCGGGTAGGCGTCCAGCGGTGGCGCTTCCAGCGAGGCCGGGCCGGAACCGTCGAGCACGAAGTGTGCGTGACGGGTGGCGGCGCAGTTCGGGATCATGCACACCGGCAGCGAAGCGGCGTGGGTCGGGTAGTCCATGATCTTCACGTCGAGCACGGTGGTCAGGCCACCGAGGCCCTGGGCGCCGATGCCCAGCTGGTTGACCTTCTCGAACAGCTCCAGGCGCATTTCTTCGATGCGGTTCTGTGGGCCGCGAGCTTTCAGCTCGTGAATGTCGATGGATTCCATCAACACTTCCTTCGCCATGACGGCGGCTTTCTCGGCGGTACCGCCGATGCCGATGCCGAGCATGCCCGGTGGGCACCAGCCGGCGCCCATTTCCGGGACGGTCTTCAGCACCCAATCGACGATCGAGTCGGACGGGTTGAGCATGGCCATCTTCGACTTGTTCTCGGAACCGCCGCCCTTGGCCGCCACGTCCACTTCCACGGTGTTACCCGGAACGATGGAGTAGTGGATGACGGCCGGGGTGTTGTCCTTGGTGTTCTTGCGAGCGCCCGCCGGGTCGGCGAGGATCGAAGCACGCAGGACGTTTTCCGGCAGGTTGTAGGCGCGACGCACGCCTTCGTTGATCATGTCGTCCAGGCCCATGGTGGCGCCATCCCAGCGCACGTCCATGCCGACACGGACAAACACGGTGACGATGCCGGTGTCCTGGCAGATCGGGCGGTGGCCGGTGGCGCACATGCGCGAGTTGATCAGGATCTGCGCCATGGAGTCACGGGCCGCTGGCGATTCTTCGCGCAGGTAGGCTTCGTGCATCGCCTGGATGAAATCCACGGGGTGGTAGTAGGAAATGAACTGCAGGGCGTCGGCAACGCTCTGAATCAGGTCGTCTTGCTTGATCACGGTCATGAGTCGCGCTCCTCTAAAAGACGGGAACATTCAATAAGGTGCTTGCAGCTTGGGTGCATCGGTCGGTTGCAAGCACCTTTCAAGGCACGCCGGGCATGCTGGCGCGACGCTAAAAAGGCGCGGCAGTATACCGCGCCTCGGTTCCGTAAACACCCGCCGGTGGTCAAACCTTGGTCGCATCTTCGCACCCGGTCCCTGTAGGCGCTGCCGAAGGCTGCGATCCTTTAAGATCAAGATCAAAAGATCGCAGCCTGCGGCAGCTCCAGGGGAATCGGGTCATGCCGAAAATTGAATGGTCATTTATCGGCCACGCCACTAAAGTGACATACGGTCTGTAGAGTAGGACGCTCTGTCAGTCTCCTTTCATTTGGTGAGTCAACGATTGACCCATAACGCCATCCAGCGCCTGTTGCTCAAACGTTTCGCCCTCGCGGCCGGCACCTATGCCCTGGCATTGCTGTTGCTGTGGCTGGCGTTTTTTACCGGTCACTACGACGCGCCGCTGGCCAGTGTCGCCATCGGCAGCGCACTGGTCGTGACCAGCCAGGCCATCCTGTTCGCGGTGTTCTACAGCGGCTGCAACCTGCGTTTCGCCGACCCCAGCCTGACCGAGGCGCAAGTGTTGTTGGGGCTTGGCTGGCAAACCTGGCTGATCGCCCATTTGGACGAAGCCCGGGGTGCGTTCCTGGTGTTTTATGTCCTTGTCTTGCTGTTCGGCCTGTTCCATCTGTCACGCCGGTCCTTTGTGCGATGCGCCTTGCTGGTGTTCTTCAGCTTTAGTGCGATTACCCTGTGGGAGGGCTACCACTTCCAGTTGCCCGACCCGGCCATGGCGGTGTTGCAGGTCTGCGTGCTGTTCATCGTGCTGGTGTGGCTGGTGTTGTATGCCCGCTACGTCCAGGCTTCACGACAACGCATGCGTCAGCGGCGTTTTGCCTTGCAGGCGCACCAGGACACCTTGCGCGGGATGATGCGCCAGCTCGAAGACCTGGTGGCCACCGACGAGCTCACAGGCCTGTTCAATCGCCGGCATTTCCTGCGCCTGGCTTCCCGCGAGTTGAATGCCATGGAAGCCGGTGTCGTCCATGGCCTGGCGCTGATCGACCTCGACCATTTCAAACGCATCAACGATCTGCACGGGCATGCCGCCGGCGATCAGGTGCTGCAGGCCTTTGCCGGCGTTGCCACCGCATGCCTGCGTGACAGCGATGTGCTGGCTCGCTACGGCGGCGAAGAATTCGTGGTGCTGCTGCCCGATTGCGATGCCGACAGTCTGACTTCGTGCTGCGAACGGCTGCGCATCGCCTTCACCGATGTCGAGTTGATCGGTCTGAATGTGCGCAACCTCAGCCTGTCCGCCGGCATGACCCTGTTGGAGTTGGGCGACGACCTCGATGACGCGCTGCAACGGGCCGATCAGGCGCTCTATCGGGCCAAGCGTGACGGCCGTAACCGATGCGCGGCGGCGTGGGAGAACGTCGATGCCTGAGTTGCGGGTTGGCGAGCGCCACTGGTCGGTAGCGGCGGGCAGCAATCTGCTCGACGCGCTGAATCAGAACGGCGTACCGGTGCCTTACAGTTGCCGCGCCGGCAGTTGCCATGCGTGCCTGGTGCAGTGTGTGCGGGGCCTGCCGAGCGACTGCCGGCCGGATGCCCTGAGTGCGCAGCAGCGCGAACAGGGTTGGCGCCTGGCGTGCCAGTGCCAGGTGGTCGAGGACTTGCAGGTGCATGCTTTCGACCCGCAGGTCGATGGTCAACCGGCCGAAGTTGCCGCCGTCGATTGGCTGAGCAGCACGGTGCTGCGCTTGCGGGTGATCGCGCAGCGACCGTTGCGCTACAGCGCCGGCCAGCACCTGGTGTTGTGGGCGGGCAACGTGGCGCGGCCGTATTCCCTCGCCAGCCTGCCGCAGGAAGACCGTTTTCTGGAGTTTCATCTCGATTGCCGCCAGCCCGGGGAGTTCAGCAATGTAGCCAGGCAAATGCAGATCGGCGATCCGATCCGACTCGGTGAATTGCGCGGCGGCGCCTTGCATTACGATCCGGACTGGCACACCCGGCCGTTGTGGTTGCTGGCGGCCGGCACCGGGTTGGGGCCATTGTTTGGTGTGTTGCGCGAAGCGCTGCGCCAGGATCACCAGGGCGCCATCCGTGTCATTCACCTGGCCCATGATGCCGATGAGCACTACCTGGCCAAGCCTCTGCAGGCCATGGTGGCCAGCCGCCCGAACCTGAGTGTCGAACTCTGGACCCCGGCCGAGTTGCCAGCGGCTTTGGCGCAACTGCGGCTTGTTTCCCGGCAAACCCTGGCCTTACTCTGCGGAGCCCCCGACAGTGTCGATGCCTTTGCCCGGCGCCTGTACCTGGCGGGATTGCCGCGCAATCAACTGCTGGCCGATGTGTTCCTGCCCCGTGGTTGAGCGCTGACTTTTCAGACGCGAGACCTGCCATGACCGATGCCATCCAAGTTGAACGCGAACGCGGCCTGTTGACCCTGCGCCTGAATCGCCCGGACAAGAAAAACGCCCTGACCCGCGCCATGTACAGTCACCTGGCCGAGGCGCTGAAACAGGCCGACAACGACCCCGGGATCAATGCCGTACTGATCAGCGGTTCCGCCGAATGCTTCACCGCCGGCAACGACATCGCCGACTTCATCCAGCAACCGCCGACCGGCCTCGACAGCCCGGTGTTCCAGTTCATGCTCAACCTGCTCGAATGCCGCAAACCAGTGGTCGCCGCCGTGGCCGGGGCGGCGGTGGGCATTGGCACGACGATGCTGCTGCACTGCGATCTGGTCTACGTCAGCCGCGATGCGCGCCTGCGCATGCCGTTCGTCAATCTCGGGTTATGCCCTGAGTTCGGTTCCAGCCTGATCCTGCCGCGCTTGCTCGGGCAGGCCAAAGCGGCGGAGTTGTTGCTGCTGGGTGAAGGTTTCAGCGGTGAACAGGCGGCGGCCTGGGGCATTGCCAATGAGGCCTTGGGCAGTGGCGAAGAGGCCCTGGCCAAGGGACGGGAGATGGCCTTGCGCTTTGAGTCGCTGCCGCCGGAAGCGGTGCGGATCAGCAAGCAACTGATGAAAGCGCCGGATCGGGCGCTGTTGCGCAAGGTGATCGAAGAAGAAGGTGCATTGTTCACCCAGCGGTTGCGTTCGCCGGAAGCCTTGGCGGCGTTGACCGGGTTCATCAAGCGGCATTGAACTTGCGGTGTCAGGGCCGGCCCCTTCGCGGGCAAGCCCGCTCCCACAGTATTCGGTATTGTTCACAAAACCTGTGTCCAACGGAAAACCCTGTGGGAGCGGGCTTGCCCGCGAAGGGGACGGATCAGGCAAAACAAAAAATGGATCAGAAAGCAAAAAGCCCCGCCATTCACATGGCGGGGCTTTTGTTTTTCAGCAACCGGTCACTCAGACCATCGGATCGCCAACGTGCAGGATCTTCATGCCGTTGGTGCCGCCGGTGGTGTGGTAGCTGTCGCCCTTGGTCAGGATGACCCAATCGCCTTTCTGTACTACGCCGCGCTTGACCAGCTCGTCGATCGCCTTCTGGCTGACTTCGTTCGGCGCCAGCGAAGCCGGGTCGAACGGGATGGTGTACACGCCACGGAACATCGCCGCGCGAGCCTGGGCTTCGCGGTGCGGGGTGAACGCGTAGATCGGCACCGAGGAACGGATACGCGACATGATCAGCGGGGTGTAGCCACTTTCGGTCAGGGCGATGATCGCCTTCACGCCCGGGAAGTGGTTGGCGGTGTACATGGTCGCCAGCGCAATGCTCTCGTCACAGCGCTGGAACTCCTTGCCGATGCGGTGGCTGGAGGTCTTGCTGGTCGGGTGCTTTTCGGCACCGACACAGATCCGCGCCATGGCCTGAACGGCTTCCAGCGGGTACAGGCCAGCGGCGCTTTCGGCCGAGAGCATCACGGCGTCGGTGTAGTCGAGCACGGCGTTGGCCACGTCGGACACTTCGGCGCGGGTCGGCATCGGGTTCTGGATCATCGACTCCATCATCTGGGTCGCGACGATCACTGCTTTGTTGTGGCGGCGTGCGTGCAGAATGATCTTCTTCTGGATGCCCACCAGTTCGGCGTCGCCGATTTCCACACCCAGGTCACCACGGGCAACCATCACCGCGTCGGAGGCCTTGATCAGGCCGTCGAGGGTTTCGTCATCGGCCACGGCTTCGGCGCGTTCGATCTTCGCCACCAGCCAGGCAGTGCCGCCGGCTTCGTCGCGCAGTTGACGGGCGTATTCCATGTCGGCGGCGTCACGCGGGAAGGACACCGCGAGGTAGTCGACTTCCATTTCCGCAGCGAGCTTGATGTCGGCCTTGTCTTTTTCAGTCAGGGCCGGAGCGGTCAGGCCGCCACCGCGACGGTTGATGCCTTTGTGGTCGGACAGCGGGCCGCCGATGGTCACGGTGCAGTTCAGTTCGGTGGCGGTGGCGGTATCGACGCGCATCACCACGCGACCGTCGTCGAGCAGCAGCTCGTCGCCCACACCGCAGTCCTTGACCAGGTCCGGGTAGTCGATGCCGACCACTTGCTGGTTGCCTTCGGTCAGGGGATGGCTGGTGGAGAAGGTGAATTGATCACCGATCTTCAGCTCGATCTTCTTGTTGGCGAACTTGGCGATACGGATTTTCGGGCCTTGCAGGTCACCCAGCAGGGCGACGAAGCGGCCGTGCTTGGCAGCGAGGTCACGCACCAGCTTCGCGCGAGCCTTGTGCTCGTCGGGGGTGCCGTGGGAGAAGTTCAGGCGGGCGACGTCCAGGCCAGCCAGAATCAGCTGTTCGAGAACTTCCGGCGAGTTACTGGCCGGGCCAAGGGTGGCGACGATTTTGGTACGACGGACGGACATGCAAAGACTCCTGAGTTCAAGCGCTGAGTGAGGCTACTATGCTCCGAAGGTGTAGTCATTGTTCGTATGCACTACTTTTTTCTTTCTTTATTGAACCTGACAACTTTGCGCCAGGCCGCCTGAAGATTTCCGCCCACGGGTCGATACAGCGTTCAAGACAGGAGATCCCCATGCGATTCGTACTCATTGCTGCCCTTGCCGTCGGCGTCCTCAGTGCCACGGGCTGCACCCGTTGGGCAATGAACCATCACTTGAACAATGCCTACAGCGCCTATGACCGGGGCAATTGCGAGCAGGTGATGCTCGAGCTGTCCAAAGTCGAACGCGACAGCCGTGCGCGGCCTTACGTGTGGCCGGAAGTGTCAATGATGCGCGGCCAGTGCCTGGAGCGGCAGAAGATGTTTATCGACGCGGCCCAGACCTACCAGTTCATTATTGCCTCCTATCCGCAAAGCGAATACGCCTACCGCGCCCGCGCCCGCCTGGAAACCTTGCAGAGCCTGGGCCACTACCCGTTACGCAGTGCCGCGGCGGTAAAACCGACACAGTTCTGATGGCCGGCGAGCAGTCTATCGCTGGCTCCCCGGCGGCGGTGAGCTATAGTCCAATGAACCGGTTTTAGAGCCTTGCCTCTGAACCGGGGCAACACCTGTGACCGGCATTAGCGGGACTCAGCGCCGTAAGGACTGGCGCACCGGAAACGGGGAGAGCGGGCCACTATTCAATGCGCACCCGTTCCGAAGCAGTAGTGCGGCTCTGCTTAAGAGCCTTGCATAGCGAAAACGCACATGTTCACCGACCGCCGAATCGAGCGGCATCAACTGCCGTATTTCCTCAAAGTGTTCAACGGCATCACCGGCAAACCCATCGGCTACCTGGGCAATGTCTCCGAAGACGGGCTGATGCTGATCAGCCAGCTGCCGATGATGATCGGCGCGGACTTCAACCTGCGCCTGAAAATTCCAGCCACCGAAGGCGGCCAGCGGATCATCGACCTGCAGGCCTGTTGCCTGTGGTGCCACGAAGACGCGACTCCCCAACATTACGACGCCGGTTTCAGCCTGCAACGGGCACCGCCGGAGTATGGGCAATTGGTGAAGGCGTTGAAGCAGTACTTCAGTTTTCAGTCGTTGCCGGCTTCGGCATAAATATTTTGCAGGAGCACCGCTGCTGGTGATGGTGATTTCCTTGATGCCATCGTCGGCATGCGGTGGTGCTACAGCATCCGTATTCTGAAAAATCTTGATAATTCATCGGCAAAACAAAGCACTCACCCCTTGAATCCGTCCTCCCCCGATCTGGCGGAGCCGCGGTCCTCGCGAGCTGGATATCCGCAGCACAGTCAACCTGAGATGTTACTCCGCATTTGCCGTTCGTCGGAGCTGTCAATACTGACAGGTGTCAGCTTGCGCCTCGTTAGCGTACAAAAACCGGCAACAGGCGATTGCATTGTTTCCTACGTTGCGTGCCGCCCTCAACGCTACTCCCTGGCTTGCAGGAGATCCAATGATGAGCAATGACTCAACCTCGCCACTCAAACAGCTTCTGGCGTTGACGCCCAACACCGATGAGCCGGCCGTACAAAGCAACTTCGAGAAATTCGTCGCCGATGGCGGTTCGGTTTTCGACCTGTTGAAACTGGGGCGTCAAGAGGTGGTACAGACGTTCGGGCTGCACAGTCGTACCGCGCAAATGTTGATGGACAGGGCCCAGAGCCTGGCGGTGTATACCGCTCGCGAGTTTCGTGAGCAGCGTCTGGTGAATCATTCGCCGCGCAATCCATTGCATCGCACCGGCGTCCAGGCACTCTCCGGGGATGCGCCTACTTTCGACGACCTGTTCGACCCTGACTGGGAGGGGGCCAGTCCCTCGCACAGCCCGGATTCGACCATCTCGCCAGCGGCTTATTTTGTAAGGCTGGTGCTCATGGCGCGGGAGCTGGAGGCGCGCGCTGGAAATGGGCGCATCAGTTTGAATGATCGGCGGCCAGACCTCGACGATCTCATCATCGACTCCGTGAGCATGTTCCAGATCAAGCCGACAGTGACTCTGGTCAATGAGGTGCTGGAAGACATCATCAAAAAATTTATCTCCAGAAATCCTGTCTCCGCGGATGCGGATGACACAGTGGTCGATGACCGCTTGCTGGAAACGCGTTTTCCATTTCGCAGCATGCCGTTCGAATGGTATGCCGAACAGTGGAAGCAAGTGTTGGAAGAAAACAAGCTTTCGCTGGGTGAGGTGGTGCGGGCCATCGACCTGACGGCGCCGTATTTCAAGCAAACAGGCGTTCACGGAAGTCTTTCGGACATTGCGCTGCGACAGTCGTGCAATTTCGGGCCGCAAGGCCAGGGGATTTTGCTGGAGAATTTTTTGTTTGCCGGCCCCGGAACCCCCAAACCCGAGGACCTTCTGGCGTTCTACAGAAAAAACTTTGGCTCAACCAATGAGGCATTGCAGGACTCGGTGCACTTCTGCGCCCAGACCTCGATCGACGCACAAACGCTCACGTCTTTTTTGTCGATCGAAGATTGTCTGCCCAAGCGCTCAAGCAACGTTACGGCGCACGTAGCCCCCACCGCCTCAGCCAAAATATTCGGCTCAGTGTTCATCAATGACGGTGAAACCGCTGCGATGGACCTGAGCGTGCCGGTCACTGGTACACGCCAATTCACCAACAGCACCCACAACCGCTTTGAACGCATGAACCGGATGCTGCGCCTGAGCCGCTGGTTGAAATTGCCGCCGGATCAAACCGATCGCCTGGTCATCGCCGCGATCCGTGCAGAGCGAAGGTCCGATATAAAGGATTCTCAACGCTCTGGGCAGTCGTTAACGACAACACCTTTGAGGATCACCAACAACAGCCTGCGAGCCATCGGTCTGTTCCAGGAATTTCGCCTGCGCTTCAAGTGCTCGGCCGAGCAATTTGCGGCGTTGATCGACGAAATTTCCCCCTATGGGCGAGGTGAAGAGCCTTCGCAGTTCGACCGGATCTTCAATGCCCAGGCACTCTTCGATACGCCTTTGCAAGTGGATGACGCGCCCTTCTCGATCGACCCGCAGACCCGCGCCGACAAACGCATCATCGACCATATCTGCACCAGTCTGGGTATCAATCAGGAATCGTGGCGGTACCTCGCGCGGTTCGTGGCCAAGAGTCACAACCTGGAGGACCAGTTAACCTGCAGCCTGCCCATTCTGTCGTCCCTGTATCGTCATGTGCTGCTGGCCTCCTTTCTCGGTATCAGCGCTATCGAGTTGGGGGCGTTGCTGGAGGCATTCAGTGACAAGGGTGGCAGCGAACTGTTGCAGCGAGTGCTGGGCGAATCCTACTTGCGGGTCAGTGGCGCCAGCAGTAACGGCGACATTTTGAGTGTGATGCATGCCGCGCAATCCTGTGTTCTATGGTGCCGGGAAAATGAACTGAGCGTGTCCTGGCTGATCCAGCATGTGACCCCGTTGATTGCACCGCCGATGGCAACGCCAGCGGACGCGACGCTATTGCAGGAGTTGCACAAGCGTCTGCAACCGGTGCGCCTCTCTGAAGAGGCGCTACGGGCGGCGGGTGTGCCCGCCCATAACAGTGATTACTCAGGGTGGCTGGAACTGCTCGAAGAGGTGGTCGATCTGGATGGCCTGGTGTTGACTCCGACCGGCGAAACGGACGAATACGAGCGCTGGGCACGGGGGGAAGTCGAGGCGGCAGTCACCTCGGCGAATATTGCGCAGAAGGACTTCGAGCGAACTTGCGAGGTGATTCTGGCCTTGCTGCTACAGGCCCGGGACGCCCAGAGCGCGGTGGTTCAGGAGAGCTTGTCGGTGTACCTGAGCCTGTCTCAGGATCTGGTGCTGCCGTTGCTCAAATGGGTTGACAACGGCGGCGTCCACATTTTGCTCCTGGAAACCACGCGTGCGCTGGAAGCGGTGACTTCAGGGTCGGACAAGGTCAATGTCGGCGATGAGGTGCTGAACCTGCTGGCACACCTGGTACGGCGCGCAGACATTGTGCAAAAACTGGCGCTCAGTTCAGCGATGCTGGTCGCCCTGACCACCCGCCGGAACTGGCAATGGCTTGGCCTGCGGCACGCGCAAGACCTGTCCCTCGGTTCGTTGTATTACCTGACCCTGTTCCAGCGGGTAGTGACTTACACCGGGCAGCCTGCCGAAAAGCTGTTGCAGTATCTGGAGCTGGTAAACGCCTTGCCGACCTATCTGACGCCGGAGGATCTGCGCCTGATTCGCGATTCGGCAGCGAGCAAACTGGCAGAGGTGGTGAAGTGGGGCGTACGGGAAGTGCTGGAGTGCATTCTCTACCTTAACCCATCGATGCCGGTGGTGTGCGACCTGGTCACCCTCGACGCCGTGATTCGCATCCGCGGGCTGGCGGCCAATAGCGGGCTGGATGCCAAGGCCATTATCGGCCTGGGCGCGCTCACCCCGGACAGCGACAAGTTTGCCTGTCGAAGTGCGGCCGAGCATGTCGTGGAATGCCTGTCCGAGTCCGCCGTACAGGGCCAGTCGCAGACATTCGGCGAAATTGGCCAGAGCGTGACCCACGACATCAGGTGCATCAACGACACCCTGATCGCCAATGCGCCGGATCAGGTCGCACTGATTGAGTTGACGTTGCGCGACCTGACCAACCAGGTGCTGCCGAACGTCACCGTGACCTGGAGCAGTGATCGCCCAGGGCTGATGGATTCGGTTTCCGTCACTGATCATGAGGGGCGCGCAGTGATCCGCTTCAAGCCTGAGAAAGGGCCATGGATGGGGGCCGTGCAGGTGAAAGGTACCTATGGTCTGGCGCAAACGGTCTATGCGCCGAAGATTCTGATCGATTGCGACGAGTTAACACTGCAGTTCAGCCTCGACAGTACGCAGGATCCCGACGATGCCTTCCTGGCGGGCGGACAAGCGTACTTCCCTGTGCATGTGCAGCTTCTCGACGAGCGCTTGAACCCAGGCAGAGGTCGTTCCGTGACGTTCGCCGGCAAAGGTGTGGTTGCCGATCCACTGGTGGTCATGACCGACGAACAAGGCATTGCCCATACCAGGGTCAGGAGCATGGAGCCAGTGGAGAACGCGAGCCTAATGGCGAGTTACAGCAACAAGGAATCACTGCTCATCAACAACATTACGTTTGTCGACAGCCCTTCGATCAAGCTTCTGGAGGTGGCTTCGATGGCTGTTGTCGGGCAACCATTGGTACTCAGATGCCTTGTTGTAGGTTTGGGTAAACAGCCGTCGAAGGACGTGGAAGTCACCTTCTTCGAGGGGGAGACAGCACTCGGAACACGTATGACGTCGGCAGAAGGCATCGCCGAGTTCACTCTGACCCCAGCAATTGCCGGAAATCAGAAGTACTCCGCCAAGGGCGTCCCACGAAGTGAAAACAATAAACCTGTCCTGGTTCCCATGAACGAACAACAACTTGATGTTTACGTGGCTCGCGCGGCAGTGATCCACGGCAAGTCTACCGACTACACGTACCCGGTAGCAGGCTCGGGTACGCCGACCTTGCTCTGGGTCACCGTCCGGGAGGAAGCGAACAACCAGTCACGAGTGATAGCCAATAGTCCGATTGAGTGGAAGGTGGAAAAGTCTGGCGAATTCCTGACTAAGGTCGACATTTCCACCGATGCGCTGGGGCGTTCGACTTTTCCATTCGAGGCAGATGCAAAAGGTGATTATGTGGTGACTGCCACACTTAAGAGTGACCCGGAGCAACCACAAACGTTCGATCTCAAAGTTGTTCCGGCCATTCAGTGGAGCTACACATTGACCGATACCGGTTCCAATGTCGTTGCAGCAACGTTGCCTCTGCAATTTATCCGCGGTCGGACCTACAGGCTCGAAATCGACCTGCCAGCATCGGTAGACCTCAAGGATGCCCGGGCGATGCTGGCCTGGACGGGCGACTTCTCCGCCAAAGGCCTGGGTATGATCTTTAAGCCGGCCACCGGGGCCTACGTCTTGATCGGGGATAAACAGTCGCTTGTCTGGGAAATCGACTGCAGGGACCTGCGCAACGGTGCATTCGATTTGACCTTCTACTGCAATCGCCTCGATCAGCGCCTGGTGTTGCCAGGGCGGCTGGATGCACCGCCGCCGGTGGTGTTGTACCCCGCTGAAAACGACGTAATTGAAACTCAGTCCTGGCTTGCTGGTATAGGCAGCTCTTCGGCACAAATTTATGTATTCGAAGGCCGCGAAGGATCCTTGTTGGCACGTACCAGTGTGGGGGATGACGGGAAGTGGTCCGTCAGAGTTTCTGAGCCGCTATCGGTAGGGCCACATGTGATTTCGGTGAAGCAGCGGCATATTGATACGACCGAAGCATGGGCGACGGATGTGCGGATTACCGTGAGGGACGACTATGTTGGCAAAGTGCCGATTATCAGACCTGTTCTTATCCGTAATGTAGCTGTCAACTTTAAACGTAGTTCCTGGTTTGAAGGCGTGGGTTTACCCGGTTTGGAAGTTCGAGTGGTAAAAACGGGAGACTCGACAACTATTTATGCCCAAGGAATGGTGGATAAGGACGGACGCTGGCGGATACAGTTGAAGCCGAATGTAGGGGTCGGTACATACAATATAAATGCGGGCTTTTTTCAAGATGGGGTATTGAAATCTCCATGGTTGTATGATGGTGCTTCAAATCCGTTTAAGTTGAATGTAGTCGACTGAGATTTATTTGGTTTGTTTTAATTCTTTAAAGTTTTGCTGGTTTGCTTTGGTAGCTGGTCTTTGCTGCAGGGCAATGCTGCGCATCTCGATTATTTTAGTATTCGTTCCTTAAGTGTTCTGGTTTCCGTGCACAGGAGAAAACAATGAACAAGTCAATTATCGGCACGTTAGAAGAAACTCGTTGTATGGCACTGGCAGACTTCTACCTGGGACAAGTGGCGCCCAAAGAAGACGAAGCTCGAGAAGAAGAGGATAAGCTGAAACTGACATCGCCCGATGACCTGTATCGTTACCTGTTGATGGACAGCCAGGTCGGTCAGGAGTTGGAAACGGCGCGGCTGGCAGAGGCGATCGCTTGTGCGCAGCAATACATCGGTGCCATCTACAGCGGAATGGAACCGGGCTACACAGAGTTGTTTTCAAAGGAAGAACTGCAAGCCTGGCACCAGCGTTATTGCAACATCAGTGACTGGGCCGGATACCAGATGCTTCTGGATTACCCGGAAAATTACATCAACCCAACACTACGCCTCAATAAGTCGGAATCCTTCCAGGAACTGGAAAACAACCTCGGCCAAGCGAGCCTCAACGAAGCATCGGTGCAAATGGCGCTTTACGAGCACCTGAAACAGTTTGAAGAAGTGTGCAACCTCGATTTGATCTCGGCTTACATCAACAGTTTCGATGGCGCTGGGACTGCAAAGGGTACGAACTTCAAAAATGCCGATTACTACTTCATCGGCCGGCAACGGGTTCAGCCCTTTGGTTATTTCTGGCGCAAGGCTCACGTTGAGTTAAATGCCGGAAGTGAGTTTCTGAACCCGGCGGCCTGGACTGAGTGGAAACCCATCGGTATTCCCGGTGCGCCGACCGTACTGGCGATCCGGCCGGTGTTTTTCGCCGGTCGCTTGATGGTGGTTCAGGTTGAGGGGATCAAAGCCCAGGACACCAAGGAGAAGGACAACGACGGCAATGAAGTGGTTGTCGAGGGGACTTGGCAAGTTGAAGTCAAGCTCTCTTACCTTGCCGTTAACGGAATCTGGTCGACGCCATCCCTCCTTGGGAAAAAGGAGTTCGCCAAAGTTTCGGTGGAGTCCGCGCGTTTGGTTGCCGTGACCTACGCTGGCGCTAAACCGGATGTCGATGATCTGTTGGCGGTGTGTTTCACCACCACGGATTTGCCCACGAGTCAGCAAGCCGCAACCGCAGCGGATGATTACGAACATGGCTGGATCTTTGCCGCGTGCAATGCCTTGTTTGAGCCGCAGCCGCCCAACATTGTCACGCTTAAAGTGTTGGCCAATGGGCGTTTTGCCAATCATTACGGATTGCAGCATAAGCTTTTGTCCACCGAGCGGGTGGTGTTGACTCAGGAGCGGTTGCCGCCTACGGGCGTTGCTGCAATTGATCAGACGCGGGACGGTGAGTTAAGTAAGTTCATTTCTTTGAATGTAAATCTAAGCAGTCGGCAAAATTTGACTTCGAATGCGCTTGAAGTTGTCAATGTTTTGCGGGTGCAGGGTGTCTGTGATCTTTCGTTAAATGCTTTTTTATTGGATGAGCTGTCTTTTGTTAAAGAGATAATTGCTTCGCCGGGTGCGAGATATACTTTTAAAGTGACAAAAGAAAGTGCGAGGGGTATTGATGTTCGTGTTGAGGCTTATGCGGATTTTGGGGATTTTCATGGGTTCGAAGTATGTTTGGATGATGCAGGTGGCAAGCCTGTAGTGATAGTTTCATTTACGGAAGATGAGATTCCAGAAGATAGTGGTGAGTTTTATATTGCTAAACAAATTGTTCTTTCAAGCGAGCAGCTAGCGGCGCTTTGGTTGCGTGCGCGCTCCTCTGTAGCTACGGGGGCAGGCTTTACTTTGTTGGCGAAAGGAAAGTATTTTCAATTTAATGGTGCTGAAAACAGACTTGTATTGTCGAGATACAAAGAAATAGCGGCGTTGGCTCTTAAGATTATGGATGGCAATTCAGTTTTACCAGGCCGCTGGGAGTCACAGAGCACATTAAACGGCTGGTTCCAAACTCCATGGATAGAATATACCTGGACGGGTAACCCCGTCGGTAAAAAACTGAGTGTTGTATGGGGCGAAAATCCGGACGGTAAGTTGGGTCGGGACCGTTATGACATCACCATCAAACAAACTCCCAATGTAAGCAACGTACCGCTGATCAGCAAACAACCCACCGGCGCGCAGTTTCTGAATATTACTTCTTTGGGAGTGCAATTCAATTATATACGTCTCAACTCCTTGTTTGGCCCCGAACTGGTAGCTAAAGCCGCCCTGTCCATCGACGAGATACTGTCCTGGAATACTCAAAACACTCATGAGCCTTCACCACCGGGTGTTACACCAGCGACGGCCCCCATCGACTTCAACAGCGCTCACGGCACCTTTTACTGGGAGTTGTTCTTCCATCTGCCGTTCCTGATCGCCCATCGACTGTGCGAGACGCGCGAGTACCATGAATCCCAGCGCTGGTATCAGTACATTTTCAACCCGCATATTCGTGAACCGCACGATGACGCTGATCGCTATTGGTTGTGCCGACCGTTGCGGGAAAAAGGCGATATTGGTTTTGAAGCGATGGGGTTGGTGGACCCCGACGCGATCGCCTTTTCCAATCGCATCCACTACCGCAAAACCATTTTTGTCGCCTATGTGCGCTGCATCATTGCCCATGCCGATTCACTCTATCGGCGCCTGACCCGTGACAGCCTGACCGCGGCGAAACTGCAATACGTGCGTGCGCTGTCACTGATGGGCAATGCTCCCACCGCCAAGGCGATGAGCCATTGGGTGCCGAAATCTGCCGACGGGATCATCACATCCAGGGCGGCGTCCGGCAGTTCGTCACTCGTGACGTTCGCTCAGTCTCTGGAGGTCAATGTCGCGAACCTGCCCGCCAGGGTAGAGGGCGAGCCGGACTTCGAAATTCTGAAGCTGGATGAGTTCCGTCCGCCCACCAACGACCAGTTGCTGGGCATCTGGAAGTACATCGAGGAGTGCCTGTGGAACATGCGGCATAACCTGACCATCGACGGTAAACCCATGTCACTGGCGTTGTATGCGCCACCGACCAACCCGCTGGATTTGCTGCGGGCCCAGGCGGGGGGATCTTCGGGGGCGGCGCGCAGTGCCGGTGGCTGGTTGAACATTCCGCACTATCGGTTCCGCACCATGCTGTCCACCGCACAGAACGCGGTGCAGACGCTTATCGGCTTTGGTCGCGAGGTTCGTCAGTTGATGGAATCCCGTGACCGCGGGCAACTGGAAGAATTGCAGCAAAGTCATGTGATCGCCTTGGGCGGGCATGCCAAGATCATTCAGGAGGAGACGATCAAGCAGTTGGAGGCGTCGGAAGCGGCGTTGAAAGAAAGTCAGAAAATAATTCAAGAACGCGCCAAATATTACCAAGATCTTAACGACAACGGGATGCTGCTTCCGGAAATTCTGGGGGACTCGCTTGCATTGGCGGGCAAAGGCCTACATTTGGCGGCGGGGGTTCCATTAGTCGCTTCCGCAGTTGCGAATATTCTTCCCCGTATTATTGGCATGGCAAATGGTGGTGGGGAACCTGGGAGCACACTTGAGAATGTATCGACGATCGCGAACTTCGCCGGGGACGTTCTGTTACAGGCGAGCGAGATGAGCCAGCGAGCTTCTTCTTACCTGCGCCGAGTCGAGGAATGGAGCTTCGCCGAAGCCCAGGCCAATAGTGAGCTACGGGTCATCGACGAACAGCTCAAAGCCCACGATTACACACTCAAGGCCGCACGAGCCAGCCTTGAACAAACCCAAAAAGCCAACGAACAGGCCCAAGAGCTCTATTCCTTCTACAAAACCCGCGCCACCAACGTCGAGCTCTACCGCTGGCTGCTCAGCCAGATGGCCACGCTGTACTTCCAGGCCTATGACGCCGTGGTCGGTTTGTGCCTGAGCGCCGAAGCCAGTTGGCAGTACGAAATGGGCGACTTCGACACTCGCGTCATTCGCCCCAATGTCTGGATGGACAACCGTCATGGCTTGAGCGCCGGTGAATCGATGCTGCTCGACCTGATGCGTCTCGAACGGGACTTCCTCAATCGCAACGAGCGACGCCTGGAACTCACCAAGACCATTTCCCTGCGCCAGCTGTTCGAGAAGGGACAGTTCACGCCCGCTAAAACCTGGACGGAGGTATTAATCGAACTCGACAAGGGCAAGCTTGATTTCGAGTTGTCGCAGAAGCTGTTCGACAGCGATTACCCCGGCCATTACTGCCGCCAGATCACCACGGTGGCCCTGTCCTTGCCCGTGGTGTTGGGGCCTTACCAGGATGTACGCGCAACCCTGACGCAAACCGGCAGTACCACGGTGCTCAAGGCCAATGTGGACTCGCTTGATTACTTGTATGGCGATGGCAACCAGATGCCGCCGGTCGACATCCTGCTCAACCTGCGTAGTCATCAGCAAGTGGGCATCAGCAGCGGCCTGGATGATGCCGGCCTGCATCAGTTGATGTTCGGCGATGAACGCTACCTGCCGTTTGAAGGCACAGGGGCCGTTTCGAGATGGCAACTGCATTTCCCGCGGCATACGTCAGAACAACAAAAAGCCCTGATTGACAGCCTCACGGACATCATCGTGCAAGTGCGTTATCTGGCCAAGGCTGGTGGCACGGCTTACACGGACGCGGTGATCGCCAGGTTGGATGATTGAGGTAAGGCCGCCCGGGACGGTTATGGGCGTGGAGTGCCTGGGGGACGGTGTGTCTGCTCAGGTGTCATCGATAAACAGAGGTGTGAACGCATTATGAACTTAGATGAAATTCAAGGACGCAACCTGATCAAGGACGGCAGGTTTTCCTCCAACTGGAAGACCCACTGGACGCATTTCAATGGCAAGGGAATTGCCCGGGTAAATGCGGATCCGGACTATGGTTTTTATCTGATAATGAATGGCGAAGCGGCCGTGACTCAGACATTCTATACGGCTCCGCTGACCACGGCTCAACTGACAAACGTCGAGTATCGACTGAGTTTTCAATATGAAAACTATAATGACGGTCTCAACTCAAAGGTGATCATCAAGACCACCACCGGCTTACAAGATGAAATTGATCTTAGCGGCAAAATTCCGGATCAGCCTCAAGCAGATTGGAATCCCTTAGATCCTTATAAGTTTGGGGTCGTGGAGGCTGATATGGACGTTGAGGTCCAGCTGCATGGTTCAAGTTTGTTAGGATCAAGCGGCTTACGGATAACTGACATTGACGTACAACTGCATCTTGCCCCGTTGCGGACACGCTGTGTCCAGGTTGATGACAGGGTCTATGTCGGCTAGGTGTACACATCGCTTTTCGCAGGAGCCCGGCTTGCCGGTTCCTGCAAGGCGTCAGTTATGCCGCACCGGCACGCTTCCACTGCAGGTACCTTGTCACCAACTCGGCCCCCAGATCCCCGGGCCGCACATCCATCACCAATACTCCATGAGCGTTCAAGCGCTCATGGAGTTCGGCGCGTGCATTGAGGTAGTCCACGGTTCCGCAATAGGCCAGTGCCTCGGGCAAGGTCTGTACCGGTGAGTGACGCAGGGTGTCGAGCACGTCCTCGCGCAGGCTCGCGACCAGCACCTGGTGCTGCTGGCTCAGGCGCTTGACCGCCGGGAGCAACTCATCGTCGTCCTCTTCGCGCAGGTTGGTCACCAGCACCACCAGCGCCCGGCGTTTTTGTCGTGCCAGCAATTGGGTAGCAGCGGCTTGGTAGTCGGCGCTGCGTTGACTGCTGTTCAAGTCATAGACGCTATTGAGCAGTGTGTTCAGGTGGCTGGTGCCTTTTACCGGCGCAAGGTAGCGCGGCTGCTCGCTGGCAAAGGTACTCAGGCCCACCGCGTCGCCCTGGCGTAGCGCGACGTAGCTGAGCAGCAAGCAGGCATTGAGTGCATGGTCGAAGTGCGACAGCTCGCCGTCCTGGCTGCGCATGTGCCGGCCGCAGTCGAGCATGAAGATGATCTGCTGGTCGCGTTCGTCCTGATACTCCCGGGCAATGGGCGAGCGCTGGCGGGCGGTGGCTTTCCAGTCGATCTGGCGCAGGCTGTCGCCTTCGCGAAATTCCCGTAGCTGATGAAACTCCAGACCCAGGCCACGACGCTGGCGTTGACGTACGCCGAGCTGGCTGAGCCAGTTATCCACAGCCAGTAGCTGACCGCCATAGAGGCGGGCGAAGTCGGGATAGACGCGGGTGTGGTCCGCGACATCGAGAATGCGTTTGTCGGACCACAAACCCAATGGGCTCGGCAGGTTGATTTCGCAGTGCTCAAAACTGAAGTACCCGCGTTTGAGCGGACGTAGCCGGTAGTCGATTCGGCTGTGCTGGCCCGGTTGCAATTCGACAATCAGCGGCAGGTGTTCGAAGTCCAGGCCCGAGGGGACATGGTCGAAGATCTGTACGCTCAGCGGTTGTGAAAAGTCGTGCTCAAGGATCAGTTGCACATCGCTCCAGCGACCGAGGGCCAGACTGCCGGGTATCTCACGGCTCAGCCGGGGCGAGGGCAGTCGCTTCAGCCGAAAGGCATCGAGCAGGGCCAGGAGCAGCAATGCCAGCAGCAGTCCCCAATTGATCTGCGTGACAGTCGTTGGCATCGCCAGCTCCAGTGCCTGCAGACTGCCGAGCACGATGCCGATGGCCAGTAGCGAGGTTAACCAGATCAATAGCAGGCGCGAGGGTTTCACTGCCGCGGCGCCGGTACTTGGTCAAGCATCTGCCGGAGCACCTGATCGACATCCAGCCCTTCGATGTCCAACTCCGGTGCGATGCGCACACGATGACGCAACACGGCCAGGGCGCAACCCTTGATGTCGTCCGGAATCACGAACTCCCCGCCGCGCAGGAGCGCACGGGCACGGGCACACCGCACCAGCGCGATGGACGCGCGCGGGCCGGCGCCGAGGGTCAGGCCTGGCCAGCTGCGGGTGGAGCGGGCCAGGCGCACGGCGTAATCGAGCACCTGATCGTCCAGCGCCAGGTCGCTGGCAATGCGTTGCAGGGCCAGCACATCCCTGGCCTGCAACAAGGTGCGCATGGGTTGGACATCGAGCATGTCGGCCCGGGTCGAGCGGCTGACCTGACGGACCATGTTCAGCTCTTGCTCGGCGTCCGGATAATCCATGCGCACCTTGAGCATGAAGCGATCCAGTTCGGCTTCCGGCAGCGGGTAAGTGCCTTCCTGTTCGATCGGGTTTTGCGTGGCGAGCACCATGAAGGGTTGCGCGATCGGCAATGGCTGGCCTTCGAGGGTGACTTGCCGTTCCTGCATGGCTTCGAGCAGCGCCGCCTGGGTCTTCGCCGGGGCGCGGTTGATCTCGTCGGCCAGTAGCAGGTTGGTGAAAAGCGGCCCCTTGCGCAGCTTGAATTGCTCGGTCTGCAAGTCATACACCGCGTGCCCGGTGACGTCGCTGGGCATCAGGTCCGGAGTGAACTGGATGCGCGCGAACTCACCGCCGAAGCAACGGGCGAGGGCGCGTACCAACAGGGTCTTGCCCAAACCCGGCACGCCTTCGAGTAATACGTGGCCGCCAGCGATCAGCGCGGTCAGCACGTCGTCGATCACGCTGTCCTGGCCAATCACGGCTTTTTGCAATTCTTTGCGTACGGCCTGGGCCAGATGGCCGGCACGCTGGCGTTGTTGAGCGACATGCCTTGCTGCGTCGGGCTCGATCGGTTCACTCATTTTTTCCGGAACCCTGTTAACAGTTACGTGCGGTTTCTTTTTTGGGGGGATGCCACCAAGGGCGATGTTTATCCGCTTGTGATTGTAGATACAGATCCATCACGCAGCTCGAGAATGAAGTCTATTACGTACAACCTGGGTGGCAGGCAGCAACACCTGATTGCCGCCAAAGTCACCAAGGCCGCTGATGGAGGGGGGAGGGGCGCAGGCTGCCGGAGCTCTGAGACGAGGCGGGCCCGGCATGCCAGGCCCGTGGTTCAGCAGGGGTCAGGCAGGGAAATGCTGGTTGGCGATCGCCACTACTTCTTGCTCGGAGATCGGCGCAAGTGCCGCCACCGCCCACAGGTCATAGGCCGGATGGGCACGCTGGATCGGCAGGACCATGTCGAAGCCGGCCGCTTGCAGGGAGCCGGTCAGGACCTTCTTGGTGAAACCGCAACGGTGCGCCATGAACACGTTGCCGTTGGCCATGGCCGGGCGATGGCCGTAGAGGATGTCGATGGGCGCGATCGGGCCCGCCGGCGAAAGGTAGGCCTCATCGGTCAGTTTGTCTTCGGCCACCAGGGCGCACACCGATTGCAGGTCCGGGCAGGTGATGATCACGAAGCCGCCAGGCTTGAGGACGCGCTTGAACTCTGCCAGGGCTACCGGCACTTCATGGGGATAGAGATGCTCGATGTTGTGGCTGGAGAACAGCGCATCCACCGAAGCGTCCTTGACCTGGGACATGTCGGTCATGGTGCCGACGATGTCCGGGTTGACACTCTCATCGATATCGAAGCGCAGCTCCTGCCACTGCTCTGAGGCGAAGCCCTTGGTCGTGCTGTTCTTGCTCTTTGGACCGCAACCTACATGGAGGAAGGTTTTCACAATCAGTTACTCGATCAAGGCCCTTGCCGGATGGCAAAAGGGGAAATGGGGGCATGTTCCGCTGACCAATGCCTGCCAACGGACGCCCGCGCACACTAGGGGAAGTGTTGGGCAAGGGTCAAGGTCATGGCAGCACAATGGCGTGCCGCTTGGTCGCTCGCAAGGAGTGGCGTAATCCACGAGTAGTGGCTATATGATATTGTCGCTTTACTATCTAAGCCTATAAAGCCAGATTTTTTTATAACTAAAATTTTATAAAAGGCAAAAAGCCATCAAAAAAGATTCTTAATGTTTTTACCGAATGTGTCGCTAATGACACGAGGGCTACCAAATTTTCGCCCAAGGCTACGGCGACAACGCTGGCAGCGCCGTAAATGACCCCTATACAGGATGCGTCCATGAGCTTCATTTCTTCGTTGACCCCAGCGCAAGTCGCTGCCTTGAGTACAACCACCATTGCCGGGCTTGCGACCCAGGACATTGTTGCCTTGAGCACCGCTCAGATCGCCCAGATGACCGTTGCGCAGATCGCGGTCATCACCGCGCCCAACATTGCCGCGTTTACGACCGTGCAGGTACCGGCACTGACGACCGCGCAGGTGGTAGCCCTGACCACCGCTCAGGTCACCGCACTGCAAACCACGCAGATCGCTGCGCTGACTACGACGCAAGTCGCTGCCTTCGAAACAGCGGATATTGCTGTGCTGCCTGTCGCCTCGCTCGTTAGCCTGACCACGGCCCAGACCGCCGCACTGACCACCGCCCAGGTCGTGGCATTGACCACCGCTCAGGTGGCCGGGCTGAAAACCACGCAAGTCGCAGCGCTGACCACCACACAAGTGGCGGCCATGGAAACCGCGGATATCGGTGCGCTGACCACCGCCAGCGTCGTGGCCCTGACCACCGCCC
>NZ_AKJO01000145.1:0-47065 GCF_000282295.1 Pseudomonas sp. GM33 | reverse complement strand
TGCTCGCGAAGGCGGCCTGACAGCCGACCAATTTCTTTCAGATGTACTCGGTAAAATTGTGGGAGCGGGCTTGCCCGCGAAGGCGTCCTGCCAGCCAACCAATTTCTTTCAGGTGTCCCCGGCCCAACTGTGGGAGCGAGCTTGCTCGCGATGGCTGCCCAACAGTCAACAACGTTTACCGCCCAAGCCAACCATTCAGACCATTCCCACAAGACTTTCAGGTTGCCTGTCGGAAGAACGATCACTAGCCTCTGACGGTCGCTGCCAATTCAGCGACCGGGACTGCAAGCCCGCCAATAGTTTGTTAGGCGCCCACTGGCGCACCTATAATCGTGGCGCTTCTTTAGCGACCACCGATTTATGGTGGCTGTGTGCGGGAGATCTTCGGGTCTGCCGAGGTTGCCTAACGACTCGGTCTTGCAGACCCGCATACAGCTGCCACCCATCATCTGCAAGTGATGCTGGCTGCTCCAACTTTCGTTAGGAGCTTCACAATGATCAAACCCAGCCCCAACCCCCCGGCTCCAGAGTCCGAAGAAAATACCGGCACTTCAAACCGTCCCTGCCCAATTTTCACCATCCACCCAGGCGTCGACTCCGAAACCTTGCTGGTCCATGCCTACGAAACCCTCGCCTCAGCCAATGTAATGGCAACCGAACTGTCGTCCATCCTGGCCGGCCCAACCTGCAATCTGGCACTCGGCATTCAGCAGATGATTGTCCTCGCGCAACTATCAGTGAATCGCGTGCTCGATCAGTTGGATCAGCAGCAATAACAATACGAAGAGGCCCGCTGAACCTGTACCCATCAGCGGGCCCCCATTGTTCCTACATTTATCTCGGACCCGTCTGATATTGAGGCTCATGAGCCCAGGTGTTGTACTCAACCCCCGGTTTTGTGAATGTTTGAGACAGTGCGCATGAAGAATCCACCCAAGTTGCGGGGACGGACCGACCCGGTGTTTGATCGGCTAGGGCAGTCGCCTCACAAGGAACGCCTCTCGGATTACCTGGCTCTGCTCAAGCCCTTGGACGATCAGGGGCGTTATCTGCCATTCGATGCGTTGCGCTATCGCTGGGCACCGGGGCTGGATTCCAGTTTGTGCTGGGCCTTGGTCAAGAAAGCCCGGACGGCGCAGTATTCGAGTCTTTTGCCATTGGGTGATCCGGTGCGGTGGCTGCAATTCGTGCTGACGCCGCTGGCGCAAAAGGCTATTTCCGCGGTAGACCGGCAAACCACTACGGCCGTGCTGGAGTACATGACCAGCCAGATCGGCGAGCGTGCGCACTTCAGCTATCTGCTCAATGACCTGATTGAAGATGAAGCCATCAGTAGCAGCCAGCTCGAAGGCGCGGCAACCACGACACGTGTGGCCAAGGACATGCTCAAGCGTCACCGCCTGCCGCGCACGCCGGACGAGCGAATGGTTATCGGTAATTTCAAGATGATGAACTTCGCCTGGGAGCAGCGCTACGAGCCTCTGAGCGTTGAGTTGATCGCGGCGATGCACCGCGTTGGCGTCGAGGGCATCGATGATCTGCAGTATTCGCCGGGGGTGTTCAGAAGCCGTGATGATGTCGTGGTGCAGGATGGCGAGGGCAACACCGTTCATACGCCGCCGCCCGCAGCAGGTATTGGGTTGCGTTTGCAGGCGCTGGCGCAATGGATCAACCATTCCCATGACAACCTCCATCAAGCGGATTACCTTCATCCTTTGATCAAAGGCATTGCTCTGCATTTTGCCCTGGGTTATGAGCATCCTTTTCGTGACGGCAACGGTCGGGTCGCGCGGGCGCTGTTTTACTGGTTCATGTTCAAGAATGACTTCTCGGCGTTCCGCTACATCGCGATCAGTGTCTTGTTACGCAATGCACCGGTGAAGTACGGGCGCTCATACCTGGATACCGAGGCGGATGATCTGGATCTGACGTATTTCATCGATTTCCAGTGTTCGGTGGTGCTGCGTGCCGTGGCCAGTTTTACCGAGGCGTATCGGAAAAGTCTGGTTGATGCCGAGTGCTTTGATCGATGGTTGCGGGACAGTGGTTTTCTCGAGCAACTCACGGAGAATCAGCGGGCCGTGTTTCAAGTGGCCAAGAGCGGAATGGCCAAGGAATTTACTGCGGTCAATGTGAAGGAAAACCTGGGGTGCTCTTACAACACGGCATCAGCCACATTGAATGGGCTGGTCGAGTTGAAGTTATTTGAGAAACGGAAGATGGGGCAGGAGTGGGTATTTTTTCTACGACCTGCCTCCGTGACCTGAACCAATATGGGAGCGAGCAGGTCCACTCCCGACGTTGCCATTCTTCGCGTCCACTACGCCCGTGGTCGTCCAGGATCAGTGTTTTTATGAGCAGCTCCATATCGAAGGCGCCAGTAGAATACTGACGCCTGTGACATGAAATAAGTGGATCTTGCGTCAAGTGTCGATCCGCAGGTTTTTAGGTAGAGGCACCGAAACCTGGAAGAGGAACAACATCATTTGGTTTCAGTATCAGATTGTCTGGATGAAGTCCCAGCGACAGTCGACGCTGGCCATAGGTCTCAAATGAACCGACCAGCGTGTAACGTCGGCCCGGTTTGATCATGGAGGGGTCATATTTCAAATAGAAATTGGGTTCCGCGGTCAAGCCGACCCCTTCACACACAAGGGTCTCGTCGTTCTCATCGCTAACGGGTTCAATCAGATTTACATACAGTTTCGAGTCCGCAGGGTAACCAATCCTCGGCATCCAGGTCTTTTCCACGGCGATGTAGCCCAAGGGGCTCAAATAAATGTCTGCATCGTGATCCCCACCTGCCCAATGGAACTCTCGCTCTATATCCAGCAAGAGCGCGGTGTTCTGATGGGAGATTTTTACGTTGATGACAAAGCGACTTCCGACGTCATACCGGTTTGAAGGGACATGGACAGCGAAATTGATGGGGCGTGCCGAGGGAAGTGTGTTGCTGCCCCATATCCCGTGAAGGGTCGGCATAGTTCTGTCGGTAATGTTTTGTACTCTGATATTGATGTCGCAGCCTTCCGGTACTTCGTAGTCCGGAGGAAAGTGCAAGAGTGCGTTGATTGTATGTTGCGTCATAATGATTTCCTTATCCGTTGGTTCGTCGAAATGACGAGCGCTGAGCGTACCCCCAACGCAATCAAGCCTTGCGTAGGAAAAGCTCTCTGTGAGAAGGCGAATCGCATATGGGATTGATCGGAAACGTCCCTGTTTCCGGGAAAGGTGACGGTCAGTTGCGCTCGACAAGATCCGCCGCATCTTCACTGCAATGCAGCGCACCAGTTCAGGCTCGCTACCACAGCGGTTTCTCGGGACCTAGAGCGTGCCGAATACCTTCTTCGCCAAACTGGTCGCCGCCGCCGCGGGGTTCTGGCGGATGGTTTCTTCCTGTTTGCCGATCATTTCGAACAAGCCATTCAACGCCTGTTCGGTGACGTAGTTTTCGACGTTGGCATTCTTCGCGTCCACTACGCCCATGGTCGCCGCTTGCCCGGCGAACGAGTTGTACTGCTGGGCCAGGCCCACCTTGTCGGTGGCTTGCTTGACGATCGGCAGGAACTTGGCGCGGATCTGTTCGCGGCTGGTCTTGTTCAGGTATTGGGTGGCCGAGTCGTTGCCGCCGCTGAGGATGCCCTTGGCGTCTTCCACGGTCATTTTCTTCACGGCGTCGACGAGGATTGGCTGGGCCTGGGTCACGGCGGTTTCGGCCGCCTTGTTCATGCTGGCTTCCAGTTCATCGACCTGGTCACCCATGCCGAACTGTTTCATTTTGCTGGCGACCTTGCCCAGTTTGCCCGGCAGTTCGATTTTTACTTCCGGGTTGTTGCTGAAGCCGCCCGGGGTGCCGAGTTGTTTCACGGCCAGTTGCGCGCCTTGGGTCAGTGCGTCCTTGAGCCCGCCAGTGGCGTCTTTCTGCGACAGGTCGCTGAGGGACAGCGCCAGGGCGTTGGCACAGATCATCAAACCTGCACACAGGCCGGCAAAACGAAGGGTAGGGCGGAGCATGGCAGCTTCCTTGTTCAGAAAAGAGAGAGTTAGCGAACGGCGTCGACGCGGATTTTCAGCGGTTGCGGGTCCTTGCCGTCAAGACGCACGGCATGGTTTTCGGTGGTGGTGAACATCAGCTTTCCGTCGACTTCGATGCGCGCGCTGACTGAGTAGCGATGGCCGGGTTTGACCTGCGCCGGATCGTAGCTCAGATGAAACGGCAGTGGCACCTGGCCTTTGACCGGGCCGTTCTGTTCGTCGAGGACAATGGCCGGTGCGTCGGCCAGGGACACGTCCTGCAAGCTCACGCTCAGGGTAGCGGTGGGCGGCAGGGCGCTGCGTTGCAGGTAAAAGACTTCGCCGTCGAGGCTGGCTTTCGGGGCCGGTTGCAGGGATTGGCAGGCGCCGAGCAAAACCGCAAGCCCGAGGAGAGAGAGTTTTTTCATGAAGCGGATCCTTGTCATTGGCGCCCGAAGAAGACCGGCGCCAACGACAATTTAACGGATTTTACCGAGGATATCGCCTAACTTGCCTGGGGAGTGTTCTCAGACGAGCTGGACCAGCACTTCCTGTTCCTTCACATGATCGACACCCAGTTCCACCGGGTGAGTTTGAGTGGAGATGAAGTGCAGATGGTCTTCGTGGTTGATGCGCGCGCTGAGTGCATAGCGATGGCCGGGCAGGACATCAGCAAGCTTGTACGTCAGGTTGAAGTTCAGCCCGGCTTTTTCTGCATTGGTAGTGATCTGTACGGCCAGCTCTTTTGCTGCGACATCTTGCAGACTGACATCCTCCAGACGGACATAAAGAGTCGAGTTACGCCGCAGTACAGTATTTTCCAGGAAATACACTTTACCGCTGATGCTGAGGAGTTCGTTGCTCATATTGATTTCCTTATCGATTGATCGTCGGTAGTGACGAGGGCCCAGCATAGGGTCGAGGCAGCGTTTGTTATGTAGGGGAACTCTTGCGAGCAGGGGCGAAAAGCAAGTGGCATGGGTCAGAAGCGTCCTTGCTTCAGCCATAAAACCCACGCGCAGTCATGGGAGTGATTCACAGGGGCATTACCAATTCCGCAGCATCATTCCAGCGAATTTTGCTGGCAATATCGACCGGCAACTTCCAAGGGTCATGGACGATCAGGATTGCGGACGCTGCCATTTCCGTTGCCTGCACGGACCAGCACTTCCTGAGGAGGCAGACTAGTGCCATCCAGTATCACCGAGTGACGTTTGGCGGTTACGAAAATCAGTTTGTCGTCATTTTTGATTTGGGCGCTGATCGCATACTGGCGGCCAGGCACGGCGTCAGATGCACGATACGACAGGGTAAACTTCAACCCGGCCATATCGGCATCAGGGGTGACTTGCTGGTCGAGTAATTTGCCGGGCACACCGGAGACGGTGACATCCAGCAGGCTCACATAAAGTGTCGAATTCGGCAGCAGCGCAATTCGTTCAAGGTAATACACGTTGCCGCTGATACTGATGACGGTTTCGTTGCTCATTTTGATTTCCTTATCCAATGATTCGTCGATAGTGACGAGCTGGCAGCGTATCGCTTGGGCGCCGAATCCCGCGTAGGGGAAGTCCTGCGATCGGTAGCGAATGTATAGCGGGATGGGTGAGAAGCTTCCTTGCTTCTGTAAGGCCTTTACATCGCTGTATCAGATTGGCGTTACCAACTCCGCAGCATCTTCACTGCGATGCAACGCCACCTGCCGGATAGACAGGCGGATCTCCGCCGGCAACACCCGTTTGGCCGCGCCTTCGGCCAGTTCGCCGAGCAGTTCGTGATAACCGAGCTTGCCCGCTTCATCGCGTTTGAGCACGTCGAGGTCGAGCATCGTCTGGATGAAGTGGCGGAACAGGCTCTTGTCGAAGAACTCCGGGGCGTTCAGGCCATGCAGGATCGACAGGCGCTGGGCCATGACCGTGCACAGGTCTTCCAGTTCTTCGGCGCTGATGCTGTTCTGACCGCTGTTGAGCAGCAGGGACACGGTCATGTAGAAGCGCTGCAGGGTCTGGGCGATGCTTTTCGATAGCAGCGTCAGCAACACGAAATGCCGTGAGCTTGGCGCCGGGCGCAGGTACACATCGTTCTCGAAACGCAGCAGGCCTTGTTCGACGAACGCCTCCAGCCATTGATCGATCACCCCGTCCAGTTCGTCCAGCGACCAGCGAATGAACAGCTCCGCTTGCAGGTACGGGTATAGCGCGCGGGTGTAGCGCAGGATCTGTTCGCGGCTCATGCGCGAGGCACTCTGGAAGAAGCTCGCCAGCAGTGCCGGCAGGGCGAAGATGTGCAATACGTTGTTGCGGTAGTAGGTCATCAGGACGGCGTTCTGTTCGTCCAGATACAGAATCTTGCCTAGGGCATCGCTCTGCTCGGACAGCAGGTCCATGTCTTTCACGTGCTCGATCAACGCCCGGCCGTCACCGTCCGGCAGGGTGGTGTGTGGCGAGTACGGCACTTTGCGCAGCAGCGCCAGATACAGGTCGAGCACCCGCGCCATGGCGCGATCATCCAGAGCCAGGCGGCTGGTGGACAGTAGCGCCAGGGCAACGAGATTGACGGGGTTGATCGCCGCCGCTTCGTTCAGATGCCGGGCAACCTTCTCGCCGAGGCGGTTGGTGGTTTCGTTGAGCCAGGCTGGTCTGAACTGCGGGCCGAGTTCCTGTTGGCGCCAGTTCGGCTGTTCGCTGTCGAGGAATTCCGCCAGTTTGATCGGCTCGCCGAAGTTCACCGCGACCTGGCCGAAGCGCTGCTTGAGTGCGCCGATGACTTTGAAGATGTCGAAGATCGATTCTTTCTTCTTGGCCGCACCGCGCAACTCGCCAAGGTAGGTCCGGCCTTCCAGTACGCGCTCGTAGCCGATGTACACCGGTACGAAGACGATGGGCATGCGCGATGAGCGCAGGAAGCTGCGCAGGGTGATAGCCAGCATCCCGGTCTTGGGTTGCAGCATGCGCCCGGTGCGCGAACGGCCACCCTCGACGAAATACTCCACCGGGAAGCCCTTGATGAACAGGGTGTGCAGGTATTCGTTGAACACCGAGGTGTACAGCGGGTTGCCCTTGAACGTTCGGCGCATGAAGAACGCGCCGCCACGACGCAGCAGGCCGCCGATCACCGGCATGTTCAGGTTGATCCCGGCGGCGATGTGCGGCGGGGTCAGGCCGTTGCGGAACAACAGGTAGGACAGCAGCAGATAATCGATATGGCTGCGGTGGCAGGGGACGTAGATCACTTCGTGACCCTGGGCGACCTTCTGCACGCCTTCGATGTGGTTGACCTTGATCCCGTCGTAGATCTTGTTCCAGAACCAGCTCAGCACCACTTCCATAAAACGGATGGCCGTGTAGGTGTAGTCCGAGGCGATTTCGTTGCCATAGCGCAGGGCCTGGGCCTTGGCTTTTTCCGGTGAAATGTTCTCGCGTTCGGCTTCGTCGAGGATCGCTTGTCTGACCTGTGGCTGGTTCAGCAGGCCCTTGACCAGGTTGCGACGGTGGGAAATGTCCGGGCCGATCACCGCCGCCTTCAGGTTGCGAAAATGCACCCGCAGGATGCGCTGGGCCATGCGCACGGTGCGCTCGTGCCCCTTGTTGTGCTCGATCAGTTCGCGCAGGTGGATCGGCGCGGAGAACTGCACGCGGGTCTTGCGCCCCAATACGATGATGCTCAGCAAGCGACGCAGACGCCCGGTCACCGCCCAGCTATCGGCGAACAGGAGTTTCCATGGGCTGTTTTCGCTGTCCGGCGACTGACCCCAGAACACGCTGACCGGAATGATCTGCGCGTCTTCGGCGGCGTTCTGGCTCAGGGCGCTGACCAGGCGGGTCAAGGTTGGCGGCGCGCCGCGCTTGTCCTGACGGCCGAGCCAGTCCGGGTCCGGCGTCAGGTAGAAGAACGCGGCCGGTTCCAGCAGGTTGCCCACCGATACCGGCAGCACCGGGCGCGGCAGGCCCGCCTTGCTGCATTCGGTGTCGACCACGGCAAGGTCGGTCAGCGAAGGGTTTTGCAGGACGTAGAACACCGGACGACTGCGGTCGAGGTTGAGGGTGAACGACGACTGGTTGATCGTCTCCGAGCGAACCCAGAGGTACAGCAGTCGGCGCAGGGTGCCAAACACAAGACGGCGGAACGGGGAACGGGTCATACGGCTTCTGCATGAGTGAATGAAACCAAGCGTTTGCTCGGGCGCTGTGTAGTGTGCCGGATTCGTCGAAAATCGGCAAAAAAGCGGCGAAGTAAAGTGCTATTGAGAGTTTCAGCGTCTGTCATATACTCGGCGCTCTGTCGCCGTTGCCCTCATGGGACCGGTATGCGCAGGCTGACGTTCCCGAGGCTTTCCTGCGAAAAGCCCGATCAATAATAAAAAGGGAGTATGAACAAATGGCAACACGCGAAACCGGCAACGTGAAGTGGTTCAACGACGCCAAGGGCTACGGCTTCATTCAGCGCGAGGACGGGGTGGACGTGTTCGTGCACTACCGCGCGATTCGTGGCGAGGGGCACCGTTCACTGACCGAAGGCCAGCAGGTTGAGTATGCGGTGGTCGAAGGGCAGAAGGGGTTGCAGGCTGAGGATGTTGTTGGTCTGTAATCACGCAAAACCATTGTGGGAGCGGGCTTGCTCGCGAATGCGGTGTGCCAGTCGCAGTTGATGCCGGCTGATCCACCGCATTCGCGAGCAAGCCCGCTCCCACATTTGATCGGTGTTGTTGGCTATTAAGCGGTCTTCCAGGTGATCTCTTCTTCACCATCGGCGCTGATGCGAATCCAGCGGTCCGCCGTCTCTTCACCTTCTTCCTCGACCCAGGTTCCCGGCGCGCAACGCACTTCGACGTTCAGTGCGGCAAACGCGGCGCGGGCGCAGGCGATGTCGTCGTCCCATGGGGTCTGGTCGCTTTCCAGGTACAGGCTGTTCCACTTGCCGACCGCTTTTGGCAGCCAGGTCACCGGCACGTTGCCGGCCTTGCACTTGTAGGTCTGGCCCTTCTGCACCCAATCCGAACACGGCCCAAGTGCCGCGCCGAGCCAGGCGGCAATGGCTTTGTGATCGACGTCGGCGTCTTTCAGGTAAATCTCGATATCGGGCTGGCGCATGGATGTCCTCACTGCGGGTCTGAAAAATCCATTCGCGGATTTAGCCGGCCTTGAGCCGTTGCCCAAGACCAAAAATGTTTGAAGTTATTGAAGAACGAAATAATCGTAGCGCATCGACACGGTGACCTCGAACGGCTCGGCCTGCTCGATAACGGCAGCACGGCGTTCGGCACTGGCGCGCCAGCCGTGGGGCGTCATGGCCAGCAGGTTCGCCCGGTCCTGACCACTGTGGAGCGTCAGTTTGAATTCCAGGGTTTCGCTGTACGCCAGCGCCATGCCTTCCGGTACCAGGTCCAGGTGCTTGTCGTCGATGTATTCGCGGACCTCATCGTACAGCCGCTCGCGTAATTCCATCAGATGGCCGCTGGTCGGCCCGACTTTCATCAGGCCGCCGCCGACGCTGAGCAGGCGTTTGGCTTCTTCCCAGTCCAGCGGGCTGAAGACGCTGGCGAGGAACTGGCAACTGCCGGAAGCCAACGGCACCCGCGCCATGCTGGCGATCAACCAGGTGAGCTGCGGGTTGCGTTTGCAGGCGCGTTTGACCGCTTCGCGGGAGATGTCCAGGGCATAACCTTCGGCCTCCGGCAGCGCCTCGGCGATCTGCGCGGTGTAGTAGCCCTCGCCACAGCCGATGTCCAGCCAGCGCTGCGGCGCATAGCTGGCGGCCAGCTCCGCCAGACGCCTGGCCACCGGCGCATAGTGCCCGGCATTCAGGAAATCACGACGGGCTTCTACCATCGCCTGGTTATCCCCGGGGTCGCGGCTGTTCTTGTGCTGCACCGGCAGCAGGTTCAGGTAACCCTGGCGCGCACGGTCGAAACGATGCCCGGCGGGGCAGACCACACCGTTGTCCACCGCATTGAGCGGTGCGCTGCAGATAGGGCAGGCAAGCATCAGGCGAGCAACTTGATCAGGGTCTGGTAGTAGATTTCGGTCAGCACATCGAGGTCGGCTGCCAGTACGCGCTCGTTGACCTGGTGGATGGTCGCGTTGACCGGGCCCAGCTCAACCACTTGCGTGCCCATGGTCGCGATGAAGCGCCCGTCGGAGGTGCCGCCGCTGGTGGACGCCTTGGTGTCGCGACCGGTGATGTCCTTGATGCTCGACGACACCGCGTCCAGCAGCGCGCCTGGCTCGGTGAGGAACGGCAGGCCGGACAGGGCCCAGTCGACGTGCCAGTCCAGGCCATGCTTGTCGAGGATATCGGCGACGCGCTTTTGCAGGCCTTCGACCGTGGACTCGGTGGAGAAACGGAAGTTGAACACCGCCACCAGGTCACCCGGGATCACGTTGGTCGCACCGGTGCCGGAGTTAACGTTGGAGATCTGGAAACTGGTCGGCGGGAAGAAATCGTTGCCGTGGTCCCAATGCTCGGCGGCCAGTTCAGCCAGGGCCGGAGCGGCGAGGTGGATCGGGTTCTTCGCCAGGTGCGGGTAAGCCACGTGACCTTGCACGCCGCGCACGGTCAGCTTGGCACCGAGGGAGCCGCGACGGCCATTCTTGACCACGTCACCCACCAGGGTGGTGCTCGACGGTTCGCCGACGATGCACCAGTCCAGACGCTCCTTGCGCGCGGCGAGGCGTTCTACAACTGCCTTGGTGCCGTGGTGCGCCGGGCCTTCTTCATCGCTGGTAATCAGGAACGCGACTTTGCCCTTGTGATTCGGGTAGTCGGCGACAAAACGCTCGGACGCGACGGTCATGGCGGCGAGGCTGCCTTTCATGTCGGCGGCGCCACGGCCGCAGAGCATGCCGTGTTCGTCGATCAGCGCGTTGAACGGCTCGATCTGCCAGGCGCTCACCGGGCCGGTCGGGACCACGTCGGTGTGACCGGCGAAGCACAGCACCGGACCGTCGTCCTGGCCGTGGGTGGCCCAGAAGTTATCCACATCTTCGATGCGCATCGGTTCCAGAGTGAAACCGGCATCGCCCAGGCGCTGCATCATCTGCTTCTGGCAATCGGCGTCGACCGGCGTCACGGACGGACGGCGGATCAGGTCGATGGCGAGTTGAAGGGTCGGCGAAAGGTCGGCGTGGACCGTCATGGAAAACTCCGGAATCATGAGATATGGGCTTGGGCTTCAATGTGGGAGCGGGCTTGCTCGCGAAAGCGGTGTGTCAGTCAATATATGCCTCAACTGTTACAACGCATTCGCGAGCAAGCCCGCTCCCACAGGAATTGGGGGCGATTGGTAAACCGCGACATGCCCAAGCACCGCAAAATGGCGGTTATCTTAAAGCAAAACGGCGACCATTGGCCGCCGTTTAGTGGATCCGCAAAGATTTAGACGACAGGTGCCGTTTCAGGCTCGGCGGCCGGTTTCGGCAACGACGACAGGAACGCCATGATCAGCGCCGCCAGATACGGCAGCGACTGCACCAGCAGCATGGTGACCCAGAAGCGCATGTCGTTGCTCGGCATGCCGTTGACCAGATAAATCCCCAGCGCCGCGCTCCACAACAGCAACATGATGAACAACTCTTCGCGGGCTTCGGAAATCGCGACCCAGAAGCCATGGTTGTCGGCGTTTTTCGGTGTGCGGAAGAACGGAATGCTGCTGGTGAAGAAGCCGTACAGCACCGCTTTGGCGATGGTGTGAGACAACGCCAGACCGGCCAGCGCCGCGCAGAAGGCATCCTTCAAGTTCACCCCGACCGCACGACGGTAGAGGAAAATGATCTTGGCCACCTTGAACACGAACAGCGCCAACGGCGGGATTGCGAAGATCAGCAGCGGTGGATCGACCCGTTGCGGCACGATGATCATTGCCGCCGACCACAACAGCGCACCGACGGTGAAGAAGATGTTCATGCCGTCCGCCACCCACGGCAACCAGCCCGCGAGGAAGTGGTAACGCTGGCCGCGGGTCAGCTCGGTGTCCTTGCCGCGCAGCAGGCTGGCGGTGTGGCGCTTGATGATCTGAATCGCTCCGTAGGCCCAGCGGAAACGCTGTTTCTTGAAGTCGATGAAGGTATCGGGCATCAGGCCTTTGCCGTAGCTGGTGTGGTAGTACGCCGCCGACAGGCCTTTCTCGAATACGCGCAGGCCCAGCTCGGCGTCTTCACAGATGCACCAGTCGGCCCAGCCCAGCTCTTCGAGCACCGAGCGACGGGTCATGGTCATGGTGCCGTGCTGGATGATCGCGTCGCGGTCGTTGCGGGTGACCATGCCGATATGGAAGAAG
Source organism: Pseudomonas sp. GM33 (assembly GCF_000282295.1). Taxonomy (NCBI): domain Bacteria; kingdom Pseudomonadati; phylum Pseudomonadota; class Gammaproteobacteria; order Pseudomonadales; family Pseudomonadaceae; genus Pseudomonas; species Pseudomonas sp. GM33. The sequence continues at coordinate 34,776 of NZ_AKJO01000145.1, read as the reverse complement.
CCTTTGTATTCCGCGTAGCAGAGCTTCTTGAAGGTGCTTTCGTTCTGGTCGCGGTAGTCCTGCGGCGACTGCACCACGGCGATTTTCGGGTCGGCGAAGTGCGGCACCATGTGCTTGAGCCAGTTGCGGTCGACACAGTAGTCCGAGTCGATCACGGCAATCACTTCGGCGTCCTTGGCGGTGTGCGGAATCAGGTAGTTCAGCGCGCCACCCTTGAAGCCGGCCAGCGGTGCCACGTGGAAGAACTTGAAGCGCGGGCCGAGGGTGGCGCAGTAGTCGCGCACTGGTTCCCAGACCGCCGGGTCCTTGGTGTTGTTGTCGATGATCAGGACTTCGAAATCCGGATAGTCGAGGTTGGCCAGGGCGTTGAGGGTCTGTTTGACCATCTCCGGCGGCTCGTTGTAGCAAGGCACGTGAATCGACACTTTCGGGCGGTAGCCGGAATCGCCTTCCACTGGCAGGAATTCGCGGCGGCGCTTGTGCACCCACACCGCTTCGGCCAATTCATGGGCTTCGGTCAGCAGCACGATGAACACCCCGAGCGCACCGAGGGCGAGCAGGAAACCCACCGTCAGGCTGAACCAGGTGCTGTATTGCAGGCTGTAGTCGTAACCGATCCACACCAGCACCGAACCACAGAGGAACGCAATGAAGGTCAGGAAGGTGCGACCACGCTGGCGCAGGGCCGAGCCGTCGATCATCAGCAGGGTCAGCGACAACAGCGCCAATACCACCGAACCAACGGCCAGTACGCGCCACTGCGGAATCGCTACCACCGGGCCTTCGAAGTTGAACTTCTGCTGGCGCGCGGCGTTGAACACGCCCCAGTAGGCGCCAACGGAACCTTCGTCGCTGGCTTTCCATGGCTGGTCAAACGCTTCGATCACAAAGTAGTTGAAGCCCTGGCGATTGAGCTTGTTGACCAGGGTTCGCAGGTAGATCGCCTGGTCTGCGGGCGAAGCATCGGCGCCACCGCGCATACGGCCGTTGCTCGGCCAGCCCACTTCGGACAGCAGCAGCGGCTTTTTCGGGAACATCTTTTTCAGGTCGCGGGCGCGGTCGAGGACGAACTGCTGGGCCTTGTCCACTGGAATGAATTCCCAGTAAGGCAGGACGTGCGCGGCGATCAGGTCGACGTGCCTGGCCAGTTCCGGGTGTTCTTCCCAGACGTGCCATTGCTCGGACGTGGTCACTGGCACCTTCACGGCGGCGCGCACGCGATCGAGCATCACGCTCAGTTCGGCGGCGGTGATTTCCTTGCGGAAGATCGCTTCGTTGCCCACCACCACGCGAACCACGCTGCGCGAGGAGTTGGCGATTTCGATGGCGCGGGTGATTTCCCGTTCGTTGCGTTCCTGGTCCGGGCTGATCCAGATCCCCAGTGTCACCCGCAAGCCGAACTCTTCCGCCAGTTTCGGGATGTCTTGCAGGGTGCCGTCGACCGAGTAGATGCGGATGTTGTCCGTCAGCTTGCTCATGATCTCCAGGTCGCGACGCATTTGATCGTCGGTCGGGTACTGGTCTTTCTGCGGGAACTGGCCCTGCTGGAAAGGCGAGTAGGAGAAGCCGGAGATCTGTTCAGGCCAGTTGGGGGCGGTGACCGGACGGTTGATCAGCGCCCAGAAGCCGGTAAACAAGGCTGCGATGGCGAGCACCACGACCAGGTTGAGTCCAAATTTACGCGATGACATAGCTATTTCGGGTTCCAAAGACTGTGGAACGGAGGAACGGTTGGCCGTCGCCAATGGGCGCGCATCCTACACCGGGCATTCTCTAGTCCTACAGCGGACAGGGAATTGCCGGACGTTGGGCAATCTGATTTCGTTAAAGTTCTTTCTATTTTTCCTGTAACTGATTTTGTCTTCATATCGCCATATAATGCCCGCCGGTTTTTGGGGTAATGGTCATGAGTACTGAAGATCCGCGTTTTGCCGGCATCGCCCGCTTGTATGGCATCGAAGGCCTTGAGCGCCTGCGCGCAGCCCATGTGGCGATTGTCGGCGTCGGTGGTGTCGGTTCCTGGGCGGCGGAAGCCGTGGCCCGTTGTGGCGTGGGCGAAATATCGCTGTTCGATCTGGACGACGTCTGCGTCAGCAACGCCAACCGTCAGTTGCACGCGCTGGACAGTACCGTCGGCAAACCCAAGGTCGAGGTGATGGCGGAGCGTCTGCGCGGGATCAACCCGCACTGCACGGTGCACGCGGTGCCGGACTTCGTCACCCGCGACACCATGGCCGAGTACATCACGCCGAACATCGACTGCGTGATCGACTGCATCGACAGCGTCAACGCCAAGGCTGCGCTGATCGCCTGGTGCAAGCGTCGCAAGATCCAGATCATCACGACCGGTGGTGCGGGAGGGCAGATCGACCCGACCTTGATTCAGGTCTGCGACTTGAATCGCACGTTCAATGACCCATTAGCTTCGAAAGTGCGCTCCACGCTGCGCCGCGACTACGGTTTCTCACGCACCGTGACCCGCCATTACAGCGTGCCGTGCGTGTTTTCCACCGAGCAGCTGCGTTATCCGAAACCGGACGGCAGCATTTGCCTGCAGAAGAGTTTTGTCGGTGATGGCGTGAAGCTCGACTGCGCCGGCGGGTTTGGCGCGGTGATGATGGTGACGGCGACCTTCGGCATGGTCGCGGCGACCAAGGCTGTGGACAAGATCGTGGCGGGAGTGCGGCGGCCGGCGGATCGGGTCAAGCCTCAGATTTAAGTGTTGCTACTGATGGCCTCTTCGCGAGCAAGCCCGCTCCCACATTCGATTTTCAGTGAATACAGTTTTTGTGTACGACCGAAATCCAATGTGGGAGCGGGCTTGCTCGCGAAGGCGATTAACCGGCTAACTCATTCATTCGCTGAAGTACGGCATTGAGGCCATTGCTACGAGACTGGGACAACTGCCGCCCCAATCCCAACTGATTGAACCAGTCCGGCAAATCCACCTGCTGCAATTCAGCCGCCGACAAGCCGTTGACCCGCGCCAGCAGCAACGCCACCAACCCGCGAATCAACCGTGCATCGCTGTTGGCGCTGAACTGCCAATGGCCGTCGCGCAATTCGCCCACCAGCCACACCTGGCTTTCACAGCCGTGCACCCGGTTGGCGTCGCACATCTGCGCGTCGCTCAAGGCAGGCAGGCGCTCGCCCCATTGCATCAGCAGGCGTGCCCGTTCTTCCCAGCCGGCGGCTTTGCCAAAGGTATCGAGTGCGGTCACGGCATCGGCAGGCAGGTTCATCGCAGCAGCTCCAGCGCCTGATCCAGGGCTTCAAAAAACCGTTGCAGGTCTTCGGAGTCGTTGTACAGCGTCAACGACACCCGAATCGCCCCCGCCAGTTCAAAGTGTTTGAGCAACGGCATGGCGCAGTGATGGCCAGCGCGCACTGCAATCCCTTGCTCAGTCAGCAAATGCGCCAGGTCGGCGTTATGTACACCCTCGACGGTAAAACTGGCCAGTGCCACTTGCGGCTTGCCCAGCAAGCGGATGCCGTGACGTGCCTCAAGACCCTTGAGCAAACAGGCATGCAGCGCCGTTTCATGGGCGGACACAGCGTCCTGATCGAGCCCGGCGAGGTAATCGAGGGTTGCTCCCAGGCCGATCACACTGGCAATCGGCGGCGTCCCGGCCTCGAAGCCCAGGGGGGCCGGGCGAAAGCGGGCGTCGTGATAATTGGCATCGAGCACCATTTCACCGCCGAACTGCCAGGGACGCAGCTGTTGCAGCGCTGTATTGCGCCCGAACAGCACGCCCAGGCCATCGGGACCGTAGAGCTTGTGGCTGGAGAACACATAAAAATCGCAGCCCAGTGCTTGCACGTCGTGGCGGCCATGGACCACGCCCTGGGCGCCATCGATCACGGTCAGGGCGTTGTGCGCCTTGGCCAGTGCCAGCAATTGAGGCAGCGGTTGCCACGCGCCAATCACGTTGGACAGTTGACTGACGGCCAACAGACGCGTGCGTGGGCCGATCAAACCGGCGGCGGCTTCAAGGTCGATCACGCCGTCGGCGTCCAGCGGCAGGATCACCAGCTTCAGCTCGCGACGGTGCGCCAGTTGCTGCCACGGCAAAAGGTTGGCGTGATGCTCCAGGGCGCTGATGACGATTTCGTCGCCCGGATTGAAAAGATGTTCCAGGCCATAGGCCAGGAGATTCAGTGCGGACGTCGCGCCGTGGGTAAAGATGATCTGCCCGCAATCGCCAGCATTGAGCCATTGTGCGGCTTTGCGACGGCTGTCCTCGAACGCCTGGGTGGCGTGGGCGCCGGGCAAGTGTTGCGCCCGATGCACGTTGGCTGCGCCATTGGCGTAGTAGTGCGCCAGGGCGTCCAGCAGGGCTTGGGGCTTTTGCGTGGTGGCGGCGTTGTCCAGATAGGTCTGGCCTTGCCGCTGCAGGGCGGCGATGGCCGGAAAATCGGCGCGCCAGGGAGAGAGAATCATCATGTGTTCAGCCCTGTGAACTTGGGCGGATGTACACCGGACCTTGTGGGAGCGAGCTTGCTCGCGATGGCGTCCGTAAGGTCGCCAAAAAGCATCGCGAGCAAGCTCGCTCCCACAGGTGCCTGCGGCACTTAGTTGTGAGCGTGCAGCGCTTCGTTCAACTCGATGGCCGATTTGTGGGTTTTGCATTCCACGGCACCGGTTTCCGAATTGCGACGGAACAGCAGGTCCGGCTGGCCGGCCAGTTCACGGGCCTTGACCACTTTGACCAGTTGATTGTTTTCGTCCAGCAGCGCGACTTTGGTACCGGCGGTCACGTACAGGCCCGACTCGACGGTGTTGCGGTCGCCCAACGGGATACCGATACCGGCGTTGGCGCCGATCAGGCAGCCTTCGCCGACCTTGATCACGATGTTGCCGCCGCCCGACAGGGTGCCCATGGTCGAGCAGCCGCCGCCCAGGTCCGAACCCTTGCCGACGAATACGCCGGCGGATACGCGGCCTTCGATCATGCCCGGGCCTTCGGTGCCGGCGTTGAAGTTGATGAAACCTTCGTGCATCACGGTGGTGCCTTCGCCCACGTAAGCGCCCAGGCGCAGACGCGCAGCGTCAGCGATACGCACGCCGGCCGGAACCACGTAGTCGGTCATTTTCGGGAACTTGTCCACCGAGAACACTTCCAGCAGCTCGCCGCGCAGGCGGGCTTCGAGTTGCAGCTCGGCCAGCTCGCTCAGGTCGACAGCGCCCTGGCTGGTCCAGGCCACGTTCGGCAGCAGCGGGAAAATCCCGGCCAGGTTCAGGCCGTGAGGCTTGACCAGGCGATGGCTCAGCAGGTGCAGCTTGAGGTACGCCTCCGGGGTGGACGACAGCTGGGCATCTTCAGCCAGCAGGGTGGCGACCAGCGGCTTGTGGCTCTCGGCCAGGCGGGTCAGCAGGGCAGCCTGGCCGGCGTCGACGCCTTTGAGGGCCTCGGCCAGTTGCGAGGCCTGGGCGGTGCTGAATGCGATGGCCTGATTGCCTTCGGTGTAGCCCAGGATCGGTGCGATAGCGGCGACGACTTCAGCCGATGGCTTGAGAACCGGGGCGGCGTAGAACACTTCCAGCCATGCGCCTTGACGGTTTTGAGTGCCGACGCCGAAGGCCAGGCTGAACAGGGTAGCGGACATGTGAATACCTCTAACAAAATTGAACGGGCTGCTTACTTGAGCGCGGCCGCGTAGATGTCTGGCTTGAAGCCAATCAGGGTTCGGTCACCGAGATCGAGCACCGGGCGCTTGATCATCGAAGGTTGTGCGAGCATCAGTTCGATGGCTTTCGTCTGGTCGAGATCGGCTTTGCGTTCGTCGTCAAGCTTGCGAAAGGTCGTGCCTGCACGGTTCAACACCACTTCCCAGCCGTGCTCGCTGCACCATTGGGTCAGGTGTTCACGGTCGATACCAACCGCTTTGTAATCATGAAAGTCATAGCTGACAGCGTGTTCATCGAGCCAGGTGCGCGCCTTTTTCATGGTGTCGCAGGCTTTGATGCCGAAAAGGTGCAACGTTTTGCTTGAAACGGTCAAGGAATTGCCCCCTTTGCAGGTGCTGGAAATAAAAGGTGGAGGATTATGCCATGGCCGGACGGTTTCGCGGCGGCTGTGGTCGGGTTTGTATGGGTGTCATGCCATAAATCCCTTGTAGGAGCGAGCCTGCTCGCGATGAACCCGAGAGCGCCGCGGGGTATCTGGCATGTCGCGTAATCGTTGACGACCATCGCGAGCAAGCTCGCTCCTACAGGAAGGCGATATTCCGTTGTGCGACATTGGTGCAAGGGTCCGCAAACAGTCTAAGCAGCTAATATGGCACTTCAATGCTGTCGATTGTCCGGGAACCACGTTTTATGCAAACCGCCTACACCGTCCTGATCCTGTTGATGCTGGTCGGCGTTTCGCGCCTGATCGGACGGGTGATCCCGCTGCCGTTGCCGCTGGTGCAAATCGCCGCCGGGGCATTGCTTGCGTGGCCGACTCTGGGGCTGCATGTGGCCCTGGATCCCGAGTTGTTCCTGTTTCTGTTCCTGCCACCGTTGCTGTTCTCCGACGGCTGGCGCATGCCCAAGCGCGAATTCTGGCACCTGCGCGGACCGATCCTGACCCTGGCGGTGGGCCTGGTGTTGTTTACCGTGGTGGGCGCCGGCTATTTCATTCATTGGCTGCTGCCCGGTGTACCGTTGCCGGTGGCGTTTGCCCTGGCGGCCGTGCTGTCGCCGACGGATGCGGTGGCGGTGTCGGCCATCTCCCGCAATCGGCTGCCCACGCCATTGATGCACATCTTGCAGGGGGAGGCGCTGATGAACGACGCTTCGGGCCTGGTGACGTTCAAGTTTGCCTTGGTGGCGGCGGTCACCGGCGTGTTCTCACTGGCCAATGCCAGCCTGACGTTCGTGCTGGTCGCCGTCGGCGGGCTGGCCGTCGGGGTGGCCTTGAGCTGGCTGGTTGGCCGTCTGCGGGCGTGGATGATCGCGCGCGGCTGGGATGACCCCGCGACGCACGTGGTGTTCATGTTGTTGCTGCCGTTTGCGGCCTACGTGCTGGCCGAGCGCATGGAAGTGTCGGGCATCCTCTCGGCAGTGGCGGCGGGGATGATGCAGAGCTGGCTCGATTTGCTGCCGCGCCAGACCAACACGCGCCTGCTCAATCGCAGTGTCTGGTCATTGCTGGAGTTCGCCTTCAACGGCTTGATTTTCCTGCTGTTGGGCCTGCAGTTGCCGGACATCATCAAGGCGGTGGCCAGTCACGAAACCTCGTTGTGGCCGACGTTGTTGTATCGCGGGTTGGATGTGGTGGCGATTTTCCTGGTGCTGCTGGTTTTGCGGTTTGTCTGGGTGCAAAGCATCTGGCGGCTGTCGGTGCTGCTGCGGCGCCTGCGCGGCAAGGGTGAGGTGACCCATGTGCCGACGGCGCGATCCTGTTGGTTGCTGACTGTGGCGGGTGTGCGCGGGGCCGTGACGCTGGCGGGCGTGATGTCGGTGCCGATGTTCATGGGCACCAGTGAGTTTCCCGAGCGCTATCTGCTGATATTCATCGCCGCCGGCGTGATTCTGCTGTCGTTGATTGCGGCCTGCATCGCACTGCCACTGTTGTTGCGCGGCATCGAAGCCAGCCCGGACGACAAGCGGCGCAATGAGGTGCGTGACGCCTGGCGTAAGACCGCCGAAGCGGCCATTCATGCGCTTGAGACAGAAGAGGTTAACCCGCAGGACGCCGCCGAGTCCGCGCTGGCGGCCGAACTCAAGGCACGGATCATGTCCGAGTACCGACACCAGTTGGAGGTGTTCAACGATTCAGCCGAAGCCCAGGCCCTGGCCTTTCAGATGGACTTGCTGGAGCGGCGCTTGCGGGTGAAGGCGCTGCGGGCGCAGCGCCTGGAGTTGTACAGACTCAGCCGTCAGCACCAGATTGGCGATGACGTGTTGCGTGAGGTGCTGGGGGAGCTTGATCTGAGTGAGGCCAAGCTTGGAACGGTCAAGTAATAATGTACATGTTTCCATTGTTGCGTGGCGTACATGGAAGATGAATTGAAAATAATAGTCCTCAAGAAACGATCAGTTTGTTGGAGGATATCTTCAGGATGTTTTAATTGGAACTGCCAGTAAATGGCGCCTTTATTTTGTTAAGTAACTCAATCAGTGAGTGGGGTATGTATGGTGTCCCGTGAGGGTAAATCTTACTGACTACTTCCAGGTCTTTCCTGCTTAGTGTGGAGCCACCTGGGTGGCTCCAGTTGTTTATGGTAAGTCTGCTATCGATGTCGTAGTGCATGATTGACAAGGGGTCGTAATCACCGTAGGTGTAGTTTGTGTTGCGGGGTAGTGGGAGAACGTCTCTGTCAACTTGATCGCGTTCAAGGTTGAATTCTTCTTTATACCATGCGTAAACTTTTTCCCGATCCCAAGGAATATCTGCGTCCGGGTGCTGATGTTCATGGGCGAGGCCAAGTGCGTGTCCAAACTCATGTAATACGCTGAATTCAAACTCATCATCTTCTAAAGGCAGCCCTATTTGCATTGTTTCTTTTTCAGGGGGGCGGGTGAGCGCATCTGTACCGAGATAGGAGTAAGAATCGCCGTATTGGGTTTGCTCGATTTTTATACGAATATCGCCCTCTGCTCCTGAAACGAATTCAAACTTCAAATTGGCATACTCTATCCATTTGCTCGCAATGCTTTTGACTTTGTCGATGGTTTTCTGGTCTTCGTCGTACATGGCTATTTTCAGGATTCGACCAGGCTTCCAGAATTTAGTATGCACAGCGACACTTCTCTTGGCTCGTTTGGAAGTGTTGTGTTCGACATTATCACTGCGCTCACTGATTGCGGCCTCATAGGATGCAATCGGGTCAATGCTTTCAGGGAAACTGCAAGTTCCAATTTTCATAGGGGTGACGTCCGTGTCTTTTATCGGTTGTAGTTTGTTTGGAATGAGATCTTTTGGTTTGGTTTGTTTGCGGTTTTTTTGGTGGGGCTTTTATATAACTTTGCAGGAGGCTTGATCTGGCATTTTTACTCTCCTTCTCGAGGTTTGATTCGCTCAATTAATTGGTTTCGAGTTGGAGGTTATTTAAATTAGAGTCACGCTGTAAAGTTGCTGTATGTGAGATGTTGTTGCTGATGAGCGGCCTGTACTGCGTTGCACAGCACAGGCCTTGTCAGTGTCAGTTGCGGCGAGTGATAAAGTCGCGAATACGTTCTGCCGCTTCAACGCATTCTGATAATGGTGCAACCAGCGCCATGCGCACGCGCCCGGCGCCTGGATTGACGCCATCGACATCCCGCGACAGGTAAGAACCCGGCACCACGGTCACGTGCTCCTGCTCGAACAGGTCGCGGCAGAACGCAGCGTCGTCACCGGCCACATTCGGCCACAGATAGAAACTGCCATCCGGGCGCTGTACGTCCAGCACCGGGCTGAGGATTTCCAGTACTGCATCAAACTTCTCGCGATACAACGCACGGTTGGCGCGCACATGCACTTCGTCATTCCATGCAGCAACGCTGGCCAGTTGGGTTTGAACCGGCATCGCGCAGCCGTGGTAGGTGCGGTAAAGCAGGAAGCCTTTGAGAATGTCGGCGTCACCGGCGACAAAACCGGAACGCAGGCCTGGCAGGTTCGAACGCTTGGACAGGCTGTGGAACACCACGCAGCGCTTGAAGTCCTTGCGGCCCAGTTCTGCGCAGGCGCTGAGCAGGCCTGGCGGCGGCGTTTGTTCGTCGAAGTAGAGTTCGCTGTAGCACTCGTCCGCGGCAATCACGAAATCGTACTCATCGGCCAGGGCGATCAGCTTTTTCAGGGTTTCAACCGGAATCAGTGCGCCGGTCGGATTGCCTGGCGAGCACAGGAACAGGATCTGGCAGCGTTTCCAGATGTCCGGCGAAACGGCGTCGAAATCCGGGTTGAAACCGTTTTCGTCCAGGCACGGCAGGTAATGCGGCTTGGCCCCGGCGAGGAACGCCGCGCCTTCGTAGATCTGGTAGAACGGATTCGGGCTGACCACCAGCGCGTCATCGCCACGGTTGACCACGGTCTGGGTGAAGGCGAACAGCGCTTCGCGGGTGCCGTTGACCGGCAGCACGTTGCGCGCGGGATCGATCCAGCCCTTGGGGACATCGAAACGACGTTCGCACCAGGCGGCGATGGCTTCGCGCAGGGCCGGGATGCCGAGGGTGGTCGGGTACACGGCCATCTGATCGAGATTGCTGGCCAGGGCTTCGGCGACGAAGCTTGGCGAGCGGTGTTTAGGCTCGCCAATCGACAGCGCAATAGGGCGCTTGTCCGGGTTGGGCGTGACGCTGCCGAGCAGGGCGCGGAGTTTTTCGAACGGGTAAGGCTGGAGCTGGGACAGAGCGTTGTTCATCGATAAATCTCGTTCGGTGTTGGAGCGGCGCTGGTCCCTGTAGGAGCGAGCTTGCTCGCGATGGTCGTCAACGATAACGCGTTCTTCCCAGAATAACGCGGTGTATTTGAGTTCATCGCGAGCAAGCTCGCTCCTACAAAAGGCGGGCCGTTGTTAAGTCAGATGCTGATGCGCGACAGTTTGATATCGGGTTCCTGGTTGACGCTCAACTGTTCGACGATTGCATCTTGTAACCGGCTGCACAGCAGCGGGTCGGACAGCGGCTGATTGTGGGCGTCGGTGATGAAGAACACGTCTTCCACGCGCTCGCCGAGGGTGGCGATCTTGGCGTTTTGCAGCGACAGATCGAACTCCAGGAAAATCGTGCCGATCCGCGCCAGCAGGCCCGGGCGGTCGGGTGCCGTGAGTTCCAGCACCGTCACCGGCCGCTGGGCGTCGTTGTGGATCGTTACCTGTGGTGCAAAGGCGAAATGCTTGAGCTGGCGCGGTACCCGGCGCTGGATGATGGTCGGGTAGTTGTCCGGGTTGCGCAGGGCTTCGGTCAGCCCGTCGCGGATCTGTTTGACCCGTGCCGGGTTGTCACCGATCGAGTCGCCGTCGGTGTCGAGCACGATGTAGGTGTCGAGGGTGAACTGGCTGCTGGAGGTGATGACCCGGGCGTCATGGATGTTCAGGTTGAGCTGGTCCATCGCGGCCACGGTCACGGCGAAGAAGTCGTGCTGGTCGGGGGCGTAGATGAAGATCTGGGTCCCGCCTTCGAACTCACGCTGGGTGGTCTCCTTGATCAGCACCAGGGGGCCGCCATCGGCCGGTTGCTGGAGGATCGCGTCGCTGTGCCAGGCCACATCGCCGGCGGTGTGACGCAGGAAATAGTCATCACCCAACTGCGCCCACAGTTGCTCGACATCGTCCGGATCGGTGCCGCCGCGCACCAGAATGTCCAGGGCGGCGCTCTGGGTCTGGCGGATCTGCTCTTCGCGATCCACCGGATTCTCCAGGCCACGACGCAGGGCACGCTTGGTTTCGGTGTAGAGCTGGCGCAGCAGGCTGGCGCGCCAGGAATTCCACAGTGTCGGGTTGGTGGCGTTGATGTCGGCGACGGTCAGCACATACAAGTAGTCAAGGCGGGTTTCATCGCCGACGATCTGTGCGAAGTCGTGGATAACTTGCGGGTCGGACAGGTCCTTGCGCTGGGCGGTGGTCGACATCACCAGATGGTTTTGCACCAGCCACACGATCAGGCGGCTGTCCCACACTGGCAACTGGTGACGTTGGCAAAACGCCTCGGCGTCGACCGCGCCGACGTCCGAGTGGTCGCCATGCCGGCCTTTGCCGATGTCGTGGTACAGGCCGGCCATGTAAATCAGCTCGGGTTTGGGCAGCTTGCCCATGAGCTTGCTGGCCAGCGGGAATTTTTCCGACACCTGGGTGTACTGCAACTTACGCAGGTGCTTGATCAGGTTCAGGGTATGGGCATCGACCGTATAGATGTGGAACAGGTCATGCTGCATCTGCCCGACGATAAAACCGAATTCGGGCAGATAACGACCCAGGATGCCGTAGCGGTTCATCCGTCGCAGGTTGCGGTGGATGCCGATCTTGCACTTGAACAGCTCGATAAACAGGCTGGTGTTGCGAATATCGTTGCGGAAGTCGTCGTCGATCAGGTGACGGCTTTCCCGCAGCATACGAATGGTGTCCGCGCGCACGCCCTTGATTTCCGGCTGCTGGGCCATCAATACGAAAATTTCCAGCATGGCGAACGGCGTGCGGCGGAAAACGTTGTGGTTGCGTGCTTCGATATAGCCATCATGCAGCTGGAAGCGCGAGTTGATCGGCTGTGGTGGTGCCTCGTCTTCCGGTGCGAGGATGACTTCCTCGAAGTGCTGGATGATCAGGTCGCTGAGCTGGGCGATGCTCATCACCACCCGGTAATACTGCTGCATGAAATTTTCGATGGCTTGCTTGGCGTCGTCGCCTTTGAAGCCCAGCAGCCCGGCAATGGTGCGCTGGTGATCGAACAGCAGGCGGTCTTCGGCGCGACCGGCGAGCATGTGCAGGGCATAGCGAACTTTCCACAGGAATTCCTGGGAGGAGGCCAGCAGGGCGTTTTCACTTTCGACCAGAAAGCCTTCGCCGGCCAGTGCCCGCAGGTTCAGGGTGCCGTACTCGCGACGGGCCACCCACAGAATCGTCTGGATATCCCGTAGGCCGCCGGGCGAGCCTTTGACGTTGGGTTCCAGGTTGTATTCGGTGTCGTTGTACTTGTGGTGGCGGGCCTTTTGTTCGGCACGCTTGGCCAGGAAGAAGTCCTTGCTCGGCCACATGTGCCCGGTGCTGGTGACGTCCAGCATACGCTGGCGCAAACGCTCGGGGCCGGCGATGGTGCGGCTTTCCATCAGGTTGGTGACGACCGTCAGGTCGGCGCGGGCCTCGACGGCGCACTCTTCGACCGAGCGAACGCTCTGACCGACCTCCAGGCCGATGTCCCACAACAGGGTCAGAAAGCGCTCGATGGAGTCGCGGAAAACTTCGTGGTCCGCGCTGTCCAGCAGGATCAGCAAATCGATGTCGGAATAAGGGTGCAATTCACCACGGCCGTAGCCACCGACCGCGACCAGCGCGATGTCGGCGTCCTCGCTCCAGCTGAACTGCTCCCAGGCCTTCTGCAGGATATTGTCGACGAACCAGGCGCGATCCTCGATCAGCCGGCGAATGTCCCGGCCATTGCGAAAGCGCGCGTCGAGCACCTCGCGGGCCTGGCGGATCGCCTTCTTGAAGGCCGCGATCGGGCTTGCCTTCAGGGCCAGTTCAGCCTGGAACTGGCCTCGGTCGAAGAGTTCGGGATCCACCTGCGGCATCGATTGGCTTTCCTTTCTGTAGGCGAGATACGCTGGCGAGATCAGGCCGAAACGCGAGGGATGGTGTCATCGCTGCGCAGGGTGAAGATCTCGTAACCGGTTTCGGTCACCAGCAGGGTGTGTTCCCACTGTGCCGAGAGCTTGCGGTCCTTGGTGATCGCGGTCCAGCCGTCGCCCAGAACCTTGGTGTCGGCTTTGCCCTGGTTGATCATCGGCTCGATGGTGAAGGTCATGCCGGCCTTGAGTTCCATGCCGGTGCCGGCGCGGCCGTAGTGCAGGATCTGCGGCTCTTCGTGGAACACCTTGCCGATACCGTGGCCGCAGAATTCGCGAACCACCGAGAATCCGTTCTTTTCAGCGTGCTTCTGGATGATTTCGCCGATGTCGCCCAGGCGGCAGCCGGGTTTGACGATTTCAATCGCCTTGTACATGCATTCCTGGGTCACCTGGGACAGGCGCTCGGCCCAGACCGGCACGCTGCCGACGTGGAACATGCGGCTGGTGTCGCCGTGGTAGCCGTCCTTGATGACGGTAACGTCGATGTTCAGGGTATCGCCGTCTTTGAGCGGCTTGTCGTTCGGGATGCCGTGGCAGACCACGTGGTTGATCGACGTGCAGATCGACTTTGGATAACCCTTGTAGTTGAGCGGGGCAGGGATGGCTTTCTGCTCATTGACGATGTAGTCGTGGCAGATCTGGTTCAGTTGATCGGTGGTAACGCCCGGCTTGACATGTTCGGCAATCATTTCCAGCACATCGGCGGCCAGTTTGCCGGCGATACGCATTTTGGCGATATCCTCGGGCGTTTTGAGGGTGACGGTCATACAGGCTCTCTCTGCGCCAGGCGGCGCTTTCTGAACGGAAAGGGCATTGCGCGATGGGTCTTCGCAGCCCTGAAAAATACGATTCTACCAGACGATCAGTGCAAATCTGCGCCTGTGTGCATCGCTTCTCTCTATAGAATGGTGCATTCTTGGAGGATTCCAAGGGATGGCGCAAAGCGCTCGCCAGGATTTCAGAATCCGGGTTCCGTTTTGCCCTGCCTTGTGATATAAAATGCGCCGCTTTCCGGGGATGTCCCGAAAAGCCTAAATCCACACACGTGTCGACACGATGACCTGGGTGCCTTCAGCTGATGCTGCTGGTTGGTCATTGGGATACGTGGAGGCCAAACCCGACTTATTAAGGAACTATCATGTCCCAAGTCAACATGCGCGATATGCTGAAGGCCGGTGTGCACTTCGGTCACCAGACCCGTTACTGGAACCCGAAAATGGGCAAGTACATTTTCGGCGCGCGTAACAAGATCCACATCATCAACCTTGAAAAAACCCTGCCAATGTTCAACGAAGCTCTGACTTTCGTAGAGCGTCTGGCCCAGGGCAAAAACAAGATTCTGTTCGTCGGCACCAAGCGTTCCGCTGGCAAGATCGTTGCTGAAGAAGCAGCACGTTGCGGTTCGCCGTACGTCGATCACCGCTGGTTGGGCGGCATGCTGACCAACTTCAAGACCATCCGTGCTTCCATCAAGCGTCTGCGTGACCTTGAAGTTCAAGCCGAAGACGGTACTTTCGCCAAGCTGACCAAGAAAGAAGCGCTGATGCGCACTCGTGACCTGGAAAAGCTGGATCGTTCCCTGGGTGGTATCAAGGACATGGGCGGTCTGCCAGACGCTCTGTTCGTTATCGACGTTGATCACGAGCGCATCGCGATCACCGAAGCCAACAAGCTGGGCATCCCGGTCATCGGCGTAGTCGATACCAACAGCAGCCCGGAAGGCGTTGACTACATCATCCCAGGCAACGATGACGCAATCCGCGCTATCCAGCTGTACATGGGTTCGATGGCTGACGCTGTGATCCGTGGCCGCAACAACGTTGCCGGCGGCACCGAAGTGTTCGTTGAAGAAGCTCCGGTAGCAGCAGCTGAGTAATTGACGCCTTGGCGTTGACTCAGTAAGCAAAAAGGGGGCTTGGCCCCCTTTTTGCCACCTCGAAAACCATTTGTCGGCGCCCACTGCTCTATCTGTAACGTGCGGCAGCTAACAAGGGTGGTTCGGGAAGAATTGATCGCCCGTTCGATCGGGTGGAATGGTTGAAAACCTATCCAAGAGGATTTTGAAATGGCAGAGATTACTGCAGCGTTGGTCAAAGAACTGCGCGAGCGTACTGGCGAAGGCATGATGGACTGCAAAAAGGCCTTGACCAAGGCTGGCGGCGACATCGAGAAAGCCATTGATGACATGCGTGCTTCGGGCGCCATCAAGGCTGCCAAGAAAGCCGGCAACGTTGCCGCTGAAGGCGCTATCGCCATCAAGGCCGACGACAAGGCAGCCGTGCTGCTGGAAGTCAACTCGCAGACCGACTTCCTGGCCCTGCAAGACGACTTCAAGAGCTTCGTTGCTGCCAGCGTAGAGAAAGCCTTCGACGAGAAACTGACCGACGCAGCTCCGCTGATCGCCGCTCAGGAATCGGCTCGTGAAGCACTGGTTGCCAAAGTTGGCGAAAACGTCAACATCCGTCGCCTGGTGCGCGTAGAGGGTGACGTTGTCGGCACCTACCTGCACGGTAACAAGATCGGTGTTGCTGTTGTTCTCAAGGGTGGCGATGTTCAGCTGGCCAAAGAGATCGCCATGCACGTGGCGGCAAGCAACCCTGAGTTCCTGCTGCCATCGCAGGTTTCGCCAGAAGCCATCGAGCGCGAAAAAGCCGTTTTCCTGTCTTTGAACGAAGACAAGATGAAAGGCAAACCAGCTGAAATCGTCGAGAAGATGATCGCTGGTCGTATCACCAAGTTCCTGGCTGAAGCCAGCCTGGTCGAGCAGGCTTTCGTGATGAACCCGGAAGTCACCGTAGGCGCCCTGGCCAAGAAAGCCGGCGCTGAAATCGTTTCCTTCACTTACTTCAAGGTAGGCGAAGGCATCGAGAAGCCAGTGGACAACTTCGCAGAAGAAGTTGCTGCCCAGCTGGCTGCCGCCAAGCAATAAGACGGTTTTTTAACTGTCGCCCAAAAGAGGCTGCCCGCTCACGCGCGCAGCCTCTTTTCAGATGGGGTACCAATTTTTATTGGTTTCCTTTTGGAACTGGCTTACAAAGCCATGTTCCGATGGCGCTGAAGCAGCGCCAAGCTAGAGTGAACGCCAGCTGTAAACAGCTCGCAAAGAATTTTTAAAATACGCCGCAGGAGAGATTCGCAATGGCTCAGCAGGGCAGTGGTTATCAGGCTCGCTATAAACGCATTCTACTCAAGCTCAGCGGCGAGGCCCTGATGGGCTCGGAAGAGTTCGGGATCGATCCGAAAGTTCTGGATCGCATGGCATTGGAAGTTGGCCAACTGGTCGGCATCGGTGTACAGGTCGGTCTGGTTATCGGTGGTGGCAACCTGTTCCGCGGTGAAGCGCTGAGCAAGGCTGGCATGGATCGGGTCACTGGCGACCACATGGGCATGCTGGCCACTGTGATGAACGCCCTGGCCATGCGCGACGCCCTTGAGCGCGCCAACATCTCGGCCATCGTGATGTCCGCTATTTCCATGGTTGGCGTGACCGATCACTATGATCGTCGCAAGGCCATGCGTCACTTGAACTCCAAGGACGTGGTGATTTTCGCGGCCGGTACCGGCAACCCGTTCTTTACGACGGATTCGGCTGCCTGCCTGCGTGCAATCGAAATCGATGCCGATGTCGTGCTCAAGGCCACCAAGGTTGACGGCGTCTATACCGCTGATCCGTTCAAAGACCCGCATGCCGAGAAGTTCGATCATCTGACTTACGATGAGGTGCTGGATCGCAAGCTGGGTGTGATGGATCTGACGGCCATTTGCCTGTGCCGCGACCACAAGATGCCGCTACGCGTATTTAACATGAACAAGCCCGGCGCCCTGCTGAACATCGTGCATGGCGGCGCTGAAGGAACCCTGATCGAGGAAGGCCAACAATGATCAACGAAATCAAGAAAGACGCTAAAGAGCGCATGCAGAAGTCCGTGGAATCGCTGGCGCACAACTTCGGCCGCATTCGTACCGGTCAAGCGCACCCGAGCATCCTGGAAGGCGTGATGGTGCCGTACTACGGTTCCGACACCCCGATCAAGCAAGTGGCCAACATCACCGTCAAAGATGCCCGTACCCTGCAAGTCGTTGCCTTCGAGCGCAACATGCTGGGCGCCGTCGACAAGGCGATCGGCAGTGCAGGCCTGAACCTGAACCCGACTAACCTGGGTGAGCTGCTGCTGATCAGCATGCCGGCCCTGACCGAAGAAACCCGTCGCGGCTTCACCAAGCAGGCCCGTGATGTGGCTGAAGATGCCCGTGTTGCCGTGCGCAACATTCGTCGCGATGCAAACAGCTCGCTGAAGGATCTGGTCAAGGAAAAGGAAATCAGTGAGGACGAAGAGCGTCGCGCCACTGGCGAGATCGACGATCTGACCAAGAAGTTCGTAGCTGAAATCGACGCTAAGTTGGCAGAGAAAGAAAAAGACCTGATGGCCGTATAAGAGTCGCGTTTTCATGGATAAGACTAAACAGACTGCACCGTCCGCGGTGCCGCGCCATGTCGCGATCATCATGGATGGTAATAATCGCTGGGCAAAAAAACGCTTTATGCCAGGTGTTGCCGGGCATAAAGCGGGCGTGGATGCGGTACGTGCGGTCATTGAGGTCTGTGCGGAGGCCAAGGTCGAAGTACTGACCCTGTTCGCCTTCTCCAGTGAGAACTGGCAGCGTCCGGCCGATGAGGTCAGCGCTTTGATGGATCTGTTCTTCAGGGCGCTGCGTCGTGAGGCCAAGCGCCTCAACGACAACAACATCTGCCTGCGCATCATTGGTGACCGCTCGCGCTTTCATCCCGAGCTGCAGGCCGCCATGCGTGAAGCTGAGGCCATGACGGTTGGTGCCAATCGTTTTGTCCTGCAGATCGCTGCCAATTACGGCGGTCAGTGGGATATCGCG
Organism: Pseudomonas sp. GM33; assembly: GCF_000282295.1. Lineage (NCBI taxonomy): Bacteria > Pseudomonadati > Pseudomonadota > Gammaproteobacteria > Pseudomonadales > Pseudomonadaceae > Pseudomonas > Pseudomonas sp. GM33. The sequence continues at coordinate 16,636 of NZ_AKJO01000145.1, read as the reverse complement.
CAAGCGGCGCAACGATTGGCACGAGAGGTTCAGGCCGGACACTTGCGTCCGGAAGACATCACGCCAGGTCTGCTGCAGACCTGTCTGGTCACTGGTGACCTGCCGTTGCCGGATCTGTGTATTCGGACAGGTGGTGAGCATCGCATCAGTAATTTCCTGCTCTGGCAACTGGCCTATGCCGAGCTGTATTTTTCCGACCTGTTCTGGCCGGACTTCAAACACGATGCCATGCGCAATGCGCTGGCCGATTACGCTTCCCGCCAGCGCCGCTTCGGTAAAACGAGCGAGCAGGTCGAGGCTGGAGCCCGGGTTTAATGCTTAAACAACGAATCATCACCGCGCTGATCCTGCTGCCGATTGCCCTGTGCGGGTTTTTCCTGCTTGAAGGTTCCGGTTTTGCACTGTTCATCGGGCTGGTAGTTACCCTTGGTGCATGGGAGTGGGCACGTCTGGCGGGTTTCGCCGGTCAAGCGTTCCGCGTCGGCTTTGCCGCGGTGGTCGCCTTGATGCTGTTCGTCATGTACATCCTGCCCGGGCTGGCGCCTTGGGTATTGGGTGCTTCGGTGCTGTGGTGGGCGGTGGCGACTTATCTGGTGCTGACCTATCCGCGTTCGAGCGAGCATTGGTCCAATGCGGCGACCAAGCTGGTGATTGGCCTGTTGATTCTCTTGCCGGCCTGGCAAGGTCTGGTGCAGATCAAGCAGTACCCGCTGGGTAACTGGTTGATCATGGCCGTGATGGTGCTGGTCTGGGGTGCCGATATCGGTGCCTACTTCTCCGGTCGTGCTTTTGGCAAGCGTAAACTCGCGCCGCAGGTCAGTCCGGGTAAAAGCTGGGAAGGCGTGTACGGAGGTCTGGCGCTGAGCCTGGTCCTTACGACGCTCGTTGCACTGGTGCGCGACTGGACGGTGGCGCAGCTGTTCAAAGGGCTGATCTGTGCTGCGCTGATCGTGTTCATTTCGGTGGTGGGCGACCTCACTGAAAGCATGTTCAAGCGTCAGTCCGGGATCAAGGACAGCAGCAATCTGCTTCCGGGGCATGGTGGCGTGCTGGATCGTATCGACAGTCTGACGGCGGCCATTCCGGTGTTCGCCGTGCTGTTGTGGATGGCGGCCCCATGAGCCGCCCACAACAGATTACCGTTCTGGGGGCAACCGGTTCGATTGGCTTGAGTACGCTCGACGTCATCGCTCGTCATCCGGATCGATACCAGGTCTTTGCCTTGAGTGGCTTCACTCGCTTGAGTGAATTGCTGACGCTCTGCGTGCGCCATATCCCGCGATTTGCCGTAGTGCCTGAGGTCGCGGCTGCCCGCACCTTGCAGGATGACTTGCGCGCGGCGGGTCTTCCAACCCGCGTTCTGGTGGGTGAGGAGGGTTTGTGTCAGGTCGCTTCCGATCCGGAGGTCGATACGGTCATGGCGGCCATCGTTGGTGCGGCAGGATTGCGCCCGACGCTGGCGGCGGTCGAGGCGGGCAAGAAGATCCTCCTGGCCAATAAAGAAGCGCTGGTGATGTCCGGTGCGCTGTTCATGCAGGCGGTGCGCAAGAGCGGTTCGGTATTGCTGCCGATCGATAGCGAGCACAACGCCATTTTCCAGTGCATGCCGCACGATTATGCCCGTGGCCTCGAGGCGGTCGGCGTACGCCGGATTTTGCTGACGGCTTCCGGTGGTCCATTCCGTCAGACGCCGCTGGCTGAACTGGCGCATGTTTCACCTGACCAGGCCTGTGCGCATCCGAACTGGTCCATGGGGCGAAAAATCTCCGTTGACTCGGCCAGTATGATGAACAAAGGGCTTGAGTTGATTGAAGCCTGCTGGCTGTTCGATGCCAGGCCGTCCCAGGTCGAGGTGGTGATTCACCCGCAAAGCGTGATTCATTCGCTGGTCGACTACGTCGATGGTTCTGTCCTGGCACAGCTGGGTAACCCGGACATGCGCACGCCCATCGCCAATGCCCTGGCCTGGCCGGAGCGGATTGACTCGGGTGTGGCGCCGCTGGATCTGTTTGCCATTGCACGGCTGGACTTCCAGGCGCCCGATGAAGAGCGTTTCCCTTGTTTGCGTCTGGCCCGTCAGGCGGCCGAGGCGGGTAATAGCGCGCCGGCCATGCTCAATGCGGCTAATGAAGTGGCGGTGGCGGCATTTCTCGACGAGCGGGTTCGTTACCCGGAAATCGCGAGTATCATCGAGGAAGTACTGAGTCTGGAACCCGTCGTGGCAGTGGATGATCTCGAAGCAGTGTTCACGGCAGACGCGAAAGCGCGATTGCTGGCCGGACAATGGTTGAGCCGTCACGGGCGGTAAATGCTGCAGATAGTTGACCCGGGCAGCAGCGGATAGGATTGCGGAGAAAGTAGATGAGCGCGCTCTATATGATTGTCGGCACCCTGGTCGCTCTGGGTGTGCTGGTTACCTTCCACGAGTTCGGCCATTTCTGGGTCGCGCGTCGCTGTGGGGTCAAGGTGCTGCGTTTCTCCGTAGGCTTTGGCATGCCTTTGTTGCGCTGGCACGACAGGCAGGGTACCGAATTTGTCATTGCCGCCATCCCGTTGGGCGGCTACGTCAAAATGCTCGACGAGCGCGAAGGCGAGGTGCCGCCCGATCAGCTTGGTCAATCCTTCAATCGCAAATCCGTTCGTCAGCGCATTGCCATCGTGGCGGCGGGACCGATCGCCAACTTCCTGCTGGCATTGGTGTTCTTCTGGGGCCTGGCAATGCTCGGCAGCGAGCAAGTGCGTCCGGTCATCGGGGCTGTAGAGTCTGGCAGCATCGCGGCCAAGGCGGGTTTGAACCCGGGAGAGGAAATCGTGGCCATTGATGGCGAGGCGACTTCCGGCTGGGCGGAGGTGAACCTGCAACTGGTTCGTCGCCTGGGTGAAAGCGGTTCGTTGCAGATAATGGTTCGCGAGCAAGGCTCCACGACCGATTCGCCTCGTGAACTTGCGCTGGATAAATGGCTCAAAGGGGCTGACGAGCCCGACCCGATTCATTCGTTGGGGATTCGCCCGTGGCGCCCGGCATTGCCGCCTGTTCTGGCTGAGCTCGATCCAAAGGGACCGGCCCAGGCTGCCGGCCTGAAGACCGGTGACCGATTGCTGGCGCTCGATGGTCGTACGCTGGATGACTGGCAGCAGGTCGTCGATACCGTCCGTATGCATCCTGACACCAAAATCATGCTGCGGATTGAGCGCGACGGTGCTCAAATCGATGTCCCGGTGACACTTGCCGCTCGCGGCGAGAGCAAGTCACCCAGCGGCTACCTGGGGGCAGGGGTGAAGGCTGTCGATTGGCCGCCGGAGATGATCCGCGAGGTCAGTTACGGACCATTGGCAGCGATTGGCGAGGGGGCTCGGCGCACCTGGACCATGAGCGTGCTGACCCTCGATTCACTGAAGAAAATGTTGTTCGGCGAGCTCTCGGTAAAAAACTTGAGTGGACCGATAACCATTGCTAAAGTGGCGGGCGCTTCGGCCCAGTCGGGTGTTGCTGATTTCCTGAATTTCCTTGCTTATCTGAGTATTAGCCTGGGGGTTCTGAATTTGCTGCCCATTCCTGTGCTGGATGGGGGGCATTTGTTGTTTTATCTGATTGAGTGGGCGCGTGGTCGCCCCTTGTCGGATCGGGTGCAAGGTTGGGGGATACAGATTGGCATCAGTTTGGTGATCGGAGTGATGTTGCTCGCTCTGGTTAATGATCTGGGTCGTCTGTAACGTCGCTGAATTGCGAATCTGCCGCATTTTGCGGCAGTTTGTTTATTGCCAGTTGGAATAAGAAAGGACTTCATGAAACGTCTGCTGCTAACTGCGGTTCTCACCGTATTGATGATCGCCGAAGTTCACGCCGAGTCCTTCACTATCTCTGATATTCGCGTCAATGGCCTCCAGCGGGTCTCCGCGGGTAGCGTCTTTGGTGCTTTGCCGTTGAACGTCGGTGAACAGGCGGATGATCGTCGCCTGGTGGAATCCACTCGTGCGTTGTTCAAAACCGGTTTCTTTCAAGATATCCAGCTGGGTCGCGACGGCAACGTCCTGGTCATCACGGTAGTCGAGCGCCCGTCGGTCGCCAGTATCGAGATCGAAGGCAACAAGGCGATCTCTACCGAAGACCTGATGAAAGGCCTCAAGCAATCCGGTCTGGCCGAAGGCGAAATCTTCCAGCGTGCCACCCTTGAAGGTGTGCGTAACGAACTGCAGCGCCAGTACGTCGCCCAGGGGCGCTATTCGGCTACCGTCGACACCGAAGTGGTGCCGCAGCCGCGTAACCGAGTTGGCCTGAAGGTCAACATCAACGAAGGTACCGTTGCGGCTATCCAGCACATCAACGTGGTGGGCAACACGGTCTTCCCCGATGAGGACCTGATCGACCTTTTCGAACTCAAGACCACCAACTGGTTGTCGTTCTTCAAGAACGATGACAAGTACGCCCGTGAAAAACTCTCCGGTGACCTGGAGCGTCTGCGTTCCTACTACCTGGACCGTGGCTATATCAACATGGATATCGCTTCGACCCAGGTTTCCATCACGCCGGACAAAAAACACGTCTACATCACCGTCAACGTCAACGAAGGCGAGAAATACACCGTTCGTGACGTCAAGCTCAGCGGCGACCTGAAAGTCCCTGAAGATCAGATCAAGTCCCTGTTGCTGGTACAAAAAGGCCAGGTGTTCTCGCGCAAGCTGATGACCACCACCTCCGAGCTGATCACCCGTCGCCTGGGTAACGAAGGTTACACCTTCGCCAACGTCAACGGCGTGCCTCAACCGCACGATGAAGATCACACCGTGGACATCCTGTTCGCGGTTGATCCGGGCAAGCGTGCCTACGTGAACCGCATCAACTTCCGTGGCAACACCAAGTCCGAAGACGAAGTGCTGCGTCGTGAAATGCGTCAGATGGAAGGCGGCTGGGCTTCGACCTACCTGATCGATCAATCCAAGACCCGTCTTGAACGTCTGGGCTTCTTCAAGGAAGTCAACGTCGAAACCCCGGCCGTACCGGGTGTCGATGACCAGGTGGACGTCAACTACAGCGTTGAAGAGCAAGCCTCCGGTTCGATTACCGCCAGCGTCGGTTTCGCCCAGAGCGCGGGCCTGATCCTCGGTGGTTCGATCACCCAGAACAACTTCCTGGGTACCGGTAACAAGGTCAGCGTCGGCTTGACCAAAAGCGAATACCAGACCCGCTACAACTTCGGTTTCGTCGACCCCTACTGGACCGCCGACGGCGTGAGCCTGGGTTACAACGCCTTCTACCGCACGACTGACTACGATGAGCTCGATACCGACGTCGCCAGCTACGCCGTGGACAGCCTGGGTGCCGGTGTGAGTGTCGGTTATCCAATCAGCGAGACTTCGCGTCTGACCTTCGGCCTGAATGCGCAACAGGACACGATCAAGACTGGCGTTTACACCGTCGACGAGATCTTCGACTTCGTTAACAAGGAAGGCGACAAGTACCTGAACTTCAAGGCTTCGGCCGGTTGGTCCGAGTCCACCCTGAACAAAGGCGTATTGGCGACTCGTGGTCACTCCCAAAGCTTGACGGCGGAAGTCACCGTGCCGGGTAGTGACTTGTCGTTCTTCAAACTCGATTACCGTGGTCAGTTGTTCCAGCCTCTGAGTGAAAACTACACCATGCGCCTGCACACCGAATTGGGTTATGGCGACGGCTACGGTTCGACCGAAGGCTTGCCATTCTATGAAAACTACTATGCTGGTGGTTTCAACTCGGTTCGTGGCTTCAAGGACAGTACACTGGGGCCACGTAGTACTCCGAGTCGCGGCGCACTCGAAACGGGCAACCCGGGTACTCTTGCTGACCCGGACCAGGATCCACTGCCGTTCGGTGGTAACGTCCTGATCCAGGGTGGTGCAGAAATCCTGTTCCCGCTGCCGTTCGTCAAGGATCAACGTTCCCTGCGTACGTCGGTATTCTGGGATGTGGGTAACGTATTCGACTCCAAGTGCGAGCAGACGACCAATACCAACCCTGCGTCGAAGTCCAATACGCAGTGTAACGATGTCAGTCTGAGCAACATGGCCAGTTCCGTCGGTGTGGGAGTGACCTGGGTCACCGCACTGGGGCCTCTGAGTTTCGCCCTGGCCATGCCAGTCAAGAAACCGGATGACGCTGAAACCCAAGTGTTCCAATTCTCTCTCGGCCAGACGTTCTAAGCGTCTGACCCAAGATAACGACAATGAATTTTGTAGGAGTGCATCGTGCGTAAGTTGACTCAATTGGTTCTCCTGGCCAGCGTCCTGGTCGCTGGTCCGGCATTTGCCGACATGAAAATTGCAGTTCTGAACTATCAGATGGCTCTGCTGGAGTCCGACGCTGCGAAGAAATACGCTGTGGATGCCGAGAAGAAGTTCGGTCCTCAGCTGACCAAGCTCAAGGCGCTGGAAACCAGCGCCAAGGGTATTCAGGACCGCCTGATGGCCGGTGGCGACAAAATGCAGCAGGGCGAGCGCGAGCGTCTGGAGCTTGAATTCAAGCAAAAGGCCCGTGACTTCCAGTTCCAGTCCAAGGAGCTGAACGAAGCCAAAGCCGTTGCCGACCGTGAAATGCTGAAGCAGCTCAAGCCGAAACTGGACAGCGCTGTGGAAGAAGTCATCAAGAAAGGTGCTTTTGACCTGGTCTTCGAGCGTGGCGCAGTGATTGATGTCAAGCCTCAGTACGACATCACTCGCCAGGTTATCGAGCGCATGAATCAGCTGAAGTAATCCATGACAGTGACCATTAAGCTCGGCCAATTGGCCGAGTTCCTCGGCGCCACGCTACGTGGCGACCCGGAGAGAGAAATTACTGGGCTAGCCACCTTGCAGGAGGCTGGCCCAGCTCAGTTGAGCTTTCTCGCAAACCCTCAATACCGTAAATACCTGGCAGACAGCCGGGCCGCAGCGCTGTTGCTGAAGGCTGCTGATGCCGAAGGTTTTGCCGGTAATGCGCTGGTGGTGCCTGATCCGTATCTGGCCTACGCACGTGTTTCCCACCTGTTCGATCCAAAGCCGAAAGCGGCTGCCGGTATTCACCCGACAGCGGTTGTGGCCGAGGACGCGGTGGTTGACCCGGCTGCGAGTATCGGTGCCTTTGCGGTGATCGAAAGCGCGGCACGAATTGCTGCTGGCGTGACCGTCGGTGCACATTGCTTCATCGGTGCCCGTTGCGAAATCGGCGAAGGCGGCTGGCTGGCCCCGCGGGTCACGCTGTACCACGACGTGCGCATCGGCAAGCGTGTGGTCATTCAGTCGGGTGCCGTGCTCGGTGGCGAAGGTTTCGGTTTTGCCAATGAGAAAGGTGTCTGGCAGAAAATTGCCCAGATCGGTGGTGTGCTGGTCGGTGACGATGTCGAGATTGGCGTGAATACCGCTATCGACCGCGGCGCATTGGCCGATACCATTCTCGGTAATGGTGTGAAGCTCGACAACCAGATCCAGATCGCCCACAACGTTCAGGTCGGTGATCACACCGCCATGGCCGCCTGCGTCGGGATCTCCGGCAGCACCAAGATCGGCAAGCATTGCATGCTCGCTGGCGGTGTAGGGCTGGTGGGACATATCGAGATTTGCGATAACGTTTTCATCACCGGGATGACCATGGTGACCCACTCGATTACCGAAAAGGGTTCCTATTCTTCCGGTACGGCCATGCAGCCAGCAGCCGAGTGGCGCAAAAGCGCGGCTCGCATCCGTCAGCTCGATGACATCGCGCGGCGCCTGCGACAGCTGGAAAAGCAAGTAGGGGAAGTGACCCCTGACGGTAATGCTTCATCAGATGGCTGATACCATTTCCATATCAAGTGTGCACAGCCGCTAGACTGCCTCCTTGATTTGCTAGTGGAGCGTGCGTCAGTCGCGCGCTCCCAATCTTTACATAGGCTTCCCCCCGAAATGATGGACATCAACGAGATTCGCGAATACCTGCCTCACCGTTACCCGTTCCTGCTGGTGGACCGGGTAGTGGAGCTGGATGTTGAAGGCAAGCGCATTCGCGCCTACAAGAATGTCAGCATCAACGAACCGTTCTTCAATGGCCACTTCCCCGCGCATCCAATCATGCCGGGCGTATTGATCATCGAAGCCATGGCTCAGGCTGCCGGGATCCTTGGTTTCAAGATGCTCGACGTGAAACCGGCCGACGGCACCCTCTATTACTTCGTCGGTTCCGACAAGCTGCGCTTCCGCCAGCCGGTTCTGCCAGGCGATCAGTTGATCCTTGAAGCCAAGTTCATCAGCTGCAAGCGTCAGATCTGGAAATTCGAATGCCAGGCTTCGGTAGATGGCAAGCCGGTCTGCTCCGCTGAAATCATCTGCGCGGAACGCAAACTATGAGTTTGATTGACCCTCGTGCAATCATCGATCCGACAGCCATTCTGGCTGACGGCGTCGAGGTCGGCCCGTGGTCGATCGTCGGCGCAGGTGTGGAAATCGGCGAGGGGACAGTCATCGGGCCGCACGTGATCCTCAAGGGCCCGACCCGAATCGGCAAGCACAATCGCATCTACCAGTTTTCCTCGGTGGGCGAAGACACGCCTGACCTGAAGTACAAGGGCGAGGAAACCCGCCTGGTGATTGGTGATCACAACGTCATCCGTGAAGGCGTGACGATCCACCGTGGCACCATCCAGGATCGTTCGGAAACGACCCTGGGCGATCACAACCTGATCATGGCCTATGCCCACATCGGCCACGACAGCGTGATTGGCAACCACTGCATCCTGGTGAACAACACCGCGCTGGCGGGCCATGTGCATGTGGAAGACTGGGCCATCCTCTCCGGTTTTACCCTGGTTCACCAGTATTGCCACATCGGCGCCCACAGCTTCTCCGGCATGGGGACGGCGATCGGCAAGGATGTTCCAGCCTACGTCACGGTATTCGGCAACCCTGCCGAAGCCCGCAGCATGAACTTCGAGGGCATGCGCCGTCGGGGTTTCAGCGAAGACGCGATCCACGCGCTGCGTCGTGCCTACAAGGTGGTGTACCGCCAGGGCCTGACCGTGGAGCAGGCGCTTGCCGAGCTGGCAGAGCCGTCCGCCCAGTATCCGGAAGTGGCGGTGTTCCGTGACTCGATCCAGTCTTCGACCCGCGGCATCACCCGCTAACCATGGCCAATCTGCGTATTGCGCTGGTAGCGGGCGAGGCTTCCGGTGACATTCTGGGTGCGGGCCTCATGCGCGCGCTCAAGGCTCGTCACCCGGCCGTCGAGTTCATCGGTGTCGGTGGTCCGTTGATGCAGGCTGAAGGCCTGACCTCGTATTTCCCGATGGAACGTCTGTCCGTCATGGGCCTGGTGGAAGTGCTGGGCCGGTTGCGCGAGTTGCTGGCGCGGCGCAAGAAGCTGGTCGCCGACCTGATCGCCGCGAAACCCGATGTGTTCATCGGTATCGATGCGCCGGACTTCAACCTCAATATCGAACTCAAACTGCGTCAGGCCGGTATCAAGACCGTGCATTACGTCAGTCCGTCGGTGTGGGCCTGGCGGCAGAAGCGCGTGCTGAAGATTCGCGAAGGCTGCGATCTGATGCTCACGCTGTTCCCGTTCGAAGCCAAATTTTATGAAGAGAAAGGCGTGCCGGTGCGGTTCGTCGGCCATACCTTGGCCGATGCCATTCCGCTCGAAGCCGATCGCGCGGCTGCGCGGGCCGAGCTCGGTTTGCCTGACGGGCCGCTGGTGGCGTTGATGCCTGGCAGCCGTGGCGGTGAAGTTGGCCGGCTAGGTGCGTTGTTTCTCGATACTGCGCAGCGCCTGCGGGCATTGCGCCCGGGTGTGCGGTTTGTCATGCCTTGCGCCAGTGCGCAACGTCGCGCACAGCTTGAAGAACTGTTGGCTGGTCGCGATCTGCCATTGACCCTGCTCGATGGACAGTCGCATCTGGCCTTGGCAGCGTGCGATGCGGTGTTGATTGCCTCCGGTACCGCGACGCTTGAAGCATTGCTGTACAAGCGGCCGATGGTGGTCGCCTATCGCCTGGCACCGCTGACGTTCTGGATTCTCAAGCGCATGGTGAAAAGCCCCTACATTTCGTTGCCGAACTTGTTGGCACAGCGTCTGTTGGTGCCCGAGTTGTTGCAGGACGATGCCACGGTCGAAGCGCTGGCCCAGACCTTGTCACCCTTGATCGAGGGTGGGGAAGAGCAGACCCGTGGTTTTGATGAAATTCACCGGACCCTGCGTCTGGATGCCTCCAACCAGGCTGCGGACGCAGTGCTGAAGCTGATCGGCCAGGTAGAATGAGTAAAACGAACATGCAGATGGGGCTGGACTTTACCTTGGTCGCTGAAGTCGAAGAGTTGGTTGCCGGCGTCGATGAAGTGGGTCGTGGCCCGCTCTGTGGCGCGGTAGTGACAGCGGCGGTGATTCTTGATCCGAACCGCCCTATCCTCGGCCTGAACGACTCGAAGAAACTCACCGAGGCCCGTCGCGAAAAGCTCTACGACGAAATCTGCGAAAAAGCCCTGAGTTGGTGCATCGCTCGCGCCGAAGTCGAGGAAATCGACGAACTGAATATCCTCCACGCCACCATGCTGGCCATGCAGCGCGCCGTGGCCGGGCTGCACATCCAGCCGAAGCTGGCGATGATCGACGGCAACCGCTGCCCGAAACTGCCGATGCGTTCCGAGGCTGTGGTGAAGGGCGACAGCAAGGTTCCAGCCATCGCCGCCGCATCGATTCTGGCCAAGGTCAGTCGCGACCGGGAAATGGCTGCGTTCGAGTTGATCTACCCGGGTTACGGCATTGGCGGGCATAAAGGCTACCCGACCCCCGTTCATCTGGAAGCGCTCGCCCGTCTTGGCCCGACCCCCATTCACCGGCGTTCGTTTGCCCCGGTGCGTCTGGCTTACGAGGCGCGGGAAAGTCTCATCGAGAGTTAGTCGCAAGGCTGATTTTTTTTACCAAGGCCCGGTACAATCCGGGCCTTGTTGTCTTTACGTTCTCAGACAGGATCACTATGCCGGCTTCATTCGTTCACCTACGCCTGCACACTGAATACTCCCTGGTCGACGGTCTGGTGCGGATCAAACCGCTGGTCAAGACCCTGGTCGGCATGAACATGCCTGCCGTGGCGGTCACCGACCAGAACAACATGTGTTCCCTGGTCAAATTCTATAAAAACGCCATGGGTGCCGGGATCAAGCCGATCTGCGGCGCCGACCTGTGGCTGTCGAACAAGGATCCGGACAACCCGCTGAGCCGGATCAGCCTTCTGGTGATGAACGCCGAAGGCTATCGCAACCTCACCGAGCTGATTTCCCGCGGCTTTATCGAGGGGCAGCGCAATGGCGCAATCATCATCGAGCGCGAATGGGTCGCTGAAGCCAGCGCCGGCTTGATCATGTTGTCGGCGGCCAAAGAGGGCGAGATCGGGCAGGCCATGCTCAGCGGCAACCCCGCCGAGGCCGAAACCCTGGCCCGCGAATGGATGGATGTGTTTCCGGATCGCTTCTACCTGGAGATCCAGCGCACCAATCGCCCCAACGATGAAGAACAGTTGCACGGCGCCGTGGCCCTGGCCGAGAAGCTCGGTGCGCCGCTGGTGGCGACCAACGACGTGCGTTTCATCAAGCAGGAAGACTTCGCCGCCCACGAAACCCGCGTCTGCATCGGTGAGGGCCGCGCTCTCGACGATCCGCGGCGCTCGAAGAATTACAGCGATCAGCAGTACCTCAAAAGCGCCGAGGAAATGGCCGAGCTGTTCAGCGACATTCCCGAAGCGCTGGAAAACACCGTCGAGATCGCCAAACGCTGCAACATCGAAGTGAAGCTGGGCACGCACTTCCTGCCCAACTTCCCGATCCCCGATGGCATGACCATCGACGAGTACTTCCGCAAGGTGTCCTTCGATGGCCTGGAAGAACGCCTAGCCGTCCTGCTGCCCAAGGACACCACCGAAGACTACGAGGCCAAGCGTCAGGTCTATGTCGACCGGCTGAATTTCGAGCTGGATATCATCATCCAGATGGGTTTCCCGGGTTACTTCCTGATCGTGATGGACTTTATCCAGTGGGCCAAGAACAACGGCGTGCCGGTAGGTCCTGGCCGTGGGTCGGGTGCCGGATCGCTGGTGGCCTATGTGCAGAAGATCACCGACCTCGACCCGCTGGAATATGACCTGCTGTTCGAACGTTTCCTTAACCCGGAACGGGTATCGATGCCCGACTTCGACGTCGACTTCTGCATGGACGGTCGCGATCGGGTGATCGACTACGTGGCCGAGAAATACGGCCGCAACGCGGTAAGCCAGATCATCACTTTCGGTTCCATGGCCGCCAAGGCTGTTGTCCGCGACGTGGCGCGGGTGCAGGGCAAGTCCTATGGCCTGGCGGATCGTCTGTCGAAGATGATTCCGTTTGAAGTCGGCATGACCCTGGAAAAGGCCTACGAGCAGGAAGAGATCCTGCGCGACTTCATCAAGGTCGATGAAGAAGCCGCGGAAATCTGGGAGATGGCCCGCAAGCTCGAAGGCGTTGTGCGTAACGTCGGCAAGCACGCCGGTGGTGTGGTGATTGCCCCGACCAAACTGACCGACTTCTCGCCGATCTACTGCGACGAGGCGGGCGATGGCCTGGTAACCCAGTTCGACAAGGACGACGTTGAAGCGGCCGGTCTGGTGAAGTTCGACTTCCTCGGCCTGCGGACCCTGACGATCATCGATTGGGCGCTGAAAACCATCAACCGCGACCGCGCCAAGGTCAACGAGCCACCGCTGGATATCGCCTTCATCCCGCTGGACGACAAGCCGACCTACACCTTGCTGCAAAAGGCCGAAACCACGGCGGTGTTCCAGCTTGAATCCCGGGGCATGAAGGAGCTGATCAAAAAGCTCAAGCCCGACTGCCTGGAAGACTTGATCGCGCTGGTGGCCCTGTTCCGTCCGGGCCCGCTGCAATCGGGCATGGTGGACGACTTCATCAACCGCAAGCACGGTCGCGCCGAGCTGGCGTACCCGCACTCGGACTACCAGTACGAAGGCCTCAAGCCCGTACTGGCACCGACCTACGGCATCATCCTGTACCAGGAACAGGTGATGCAGATTGCCCAGGTCATGGCCGGTTACACCCTCGGTGGTGCGGACATGCTGCGTCGAGCCATGGGCAAGAAAAAACCCGAGGAAATGGCCAAGCAGCGCGGCGGTTTCATTGAAGGTTGCGCCACCAACAATATCGACGCGGACCTCGCCGGTAACATTTTCGACCTGGTGGAAAAATTCGCCGGTTACGGCTTCAACAAGTCGCACTCCGCCGCCTATGGCCTGGTGTCCTACCAGACCGCGTGGCTGAAGGCGCACTACCCGGCGCCGTTCATGGCCGCGGTACTCTCGGCGGATATGCACAACACCGACAAGGTCGTGACCTTGATCGAAGAAGTGCGGACCATGAAGCTGCGTCTCGACGCGCCGGACGTCAACACTTCCGAATTCAAGTTCACGGTGAACGACGAAGGCCGGATCATCTACGGCCTGGGTGCCATCAAGGGCGTGGGTGAGGGGCCGGTCGAGGCCATCACCGAAGCGCGTCTGGCGGGGCCGTTCAAGGATCTGTTCGATTTCTGCGCCCGGGTCGACCTCAAGCGCATCAACAAGCGCACCCTCGACGGCTTGATCCGCAGCGGTGCCCTGGATCGCCTTGGGCCGTACTTCCACGATGAGCAGAAAGCCTACCAGGCCAACATCGACCGCAACCGCGCGGTGCTGCTGACGGCCATGGAAGAAGCGATCAAGGCGGCCGAACAGACCGCGCGTACCCAGGACAGCGGTCACTCGGACCTGTTTGGCGGTCTGTTTGTCGAAGAAGACGCCGACGTCTACGCCAATCACCGCAAGGCCAAGGAACTGACCCTCAAGGAGCGTCTCAAAGGCGAGAAAGATACCCTCGGCCTGTACCTGACCGGTCACCCGATTGACGAGTATGAGGGTGAAATCCGTCGCTTCGCCCGTCAGCGCATCATCGATCTGAAACCGGCGCGTGATACCCAGACTGTTGCCGGGATGATCATCGCCTTGCGGGTGATGAAGAACAAAAAGGGCGACAAGATGGGGTTCATCACCCTTGACGACCGCTCCGGGCGGATCGAGGCCTCGCTGTTTTCCGAGGCGTTCCATTCGGCGCAGTCACTGTTGCAGACCGACGCGATGGTGGTGGTCGAAGGCGAGGTCAGCAACGACGACTTCTCCGGCGGCCTGAAGTTGCGGGTCAAGCGGGTGATGAGCATGGAAGATGCGCGCACCAACCTGGCCGAAAGCCTGCGCCTGAAGCTGCATGCCAAGGATCTCAAGGGCGATCAGCTACGCTGGTTGGGCGAGTTGTTGAAGCGTCACCGCGGTGCGTGCCCGATCACCATGGACTACACCAGCCCTGATGCGAAGGCCTTGTTGCAGTTCGGCGAGGGCTGGCGGATCGATCCGGCGGATGCGTTGATTCAAGCCTTGCGTGACCAGTTCGGGCGAGACAACGTCTTCCTCCAATACCGTTGACGGTCAGTGCTATCAGATTGCCCTGACCCAAACCTGAATTTTTAATCTCGACCTCAACGCGCCTGTCCCTTAAGGTAGGGCGCGAATAGACAACCGGCCGGCCCAAGACTCCTTGGGACTCGACCCAAGACGGACGCCTATGAACCCGAATTTTCTAGATTTCGAACAGCCGATCGCCGACCTGCAAGCCAAGATCGAAGAGTTGCGCTTGGTCGGTAATGACAATTCGCTGAATATCGGCGATGAGATCTCCCGCCTGCAGGACAAGAGCAAAACGCTGACCGAAGACATTTTCGGCAAGCTGACCAGCTGGCAGATCGCACGCCTGGCACGTCACCCGAAACGTCCGTATACCCTGGACTACATCGAACACATCTTCACCGAGTTCGACGAACTGCACGGTGACCGTCACTTCTCCGACGACGCGGCCATCGTTGGCGGCATCGCCCGTCTGGACGACAAGCCGGTCATGGTCATCGGCCACCAGAAAGGCCGTGAAGTGCGCGAGAAGGTTCGCCGCAACTTCGGCATGCCGCGTCCGGAAGGCTACCGCAAGGCTTGCCGCCTGATGGAAATGGCCGAACGCTTCAAGATGCCGATCCTGACCTTCATCGACACCCCAGGCGCTTACCCTGGCATCGACGCTGAAGAGCGCAACCAGAGCGAAGCGATTGCCTGGAATCTGCGGGTCATGGCGCGCCTGAAAACTCCAATCATCGCCACCGTGATCGGTGAGGGTGGTTCCGGTGGTGCACTGGCAATCGGTGTCTGCGATCAGCTGAACATGCTGCAATACTCGACCTACGCGGTGATTTCGCCGGAAGGTTGCGCTTCGATTCTGTGGAAAACCGCCGAGAAGGCACCGGATGCCGCAGAGGCAATGGGCATCACCGCCGAGCGCCTCAAAGGCCTGGGCATCGTGGACAAGGTGATTGGCGAGCCATTGGGCGGCGCACACCGTGACCCGGCTGCTGCCGCTGCATCGATCCGCGCCGAGCTGAGTTCGCAGCTGGCGATGCTGAAGAAGTTCGACAACGACGCGCTGCTCAAGCGCCGTTACGATCGTCTGATGAGCTACGGTCTCTAAGCCGAACACGCAGTGCCCATGTGGGAGCGAGCTTGCTCGCGATGAGGGTGTAACAGTCGACGAATGTGTTGAATGTTAGGCCGCTATCGCGAGCAAGCTCGCTCCCACATTTGATTTGTGCATAGAGGCAGATATGAGTCAGTCCGCGATTGATTTGTCTTCCAGGCTTTTGCTGAATCTTAAACCGTGGCGCAATGCTGCGACCTGGCGCATCGCCTTCTCCGGCGGCCTGGACTCCACTGTCCTGCTGCATCTGCTGGCACATCTTGCAAAAACCGAATCCCTGCCGGCGCTGAGCGCCATCCATGTACATCACGGCCTTCAAGCCGTGGCCGATGCGTGGCCGGAACATTGTCGTTCTGTGTGCGCTGCGCTGGGTATCCCGTTGCAGACCGTTCGTGTACGGGTGGCGCCCGGTGCCAGCCTGGAGCGTGCGGCCCGGGACGCGCGTTATCACACGTTCACCGAAGTGACTCGGCCCGATGAGGTACTGCTGACCGCCCAGCACCGCGACGATCAGGCGGAAACCTTACTGTTCCGTTTGTTGCGTGGGGCCGGCGTGCGCGGGCTGTCGGGTATGCCGCGTCAACGCCCGCTGGGCAAGGGCCATCTGCTGCGGCCATTGCTAGATGTCACGCGGGCTGAACTGGAGGCCTATGCCAACGAGCATGGCTTGAGCTGGATCGAAGATCCTTCAAACGAAGATCGGCAGTACTCACGCAACTACCTGCGGCATCAAGTCTTCCCCGCATTGACCCGGCGCTGGCCACAAGCGGTGGCAACCATGGCCCGTAGCGCGGCGCATCTGACTGAAGCGCAGGGGTTGCTCGAAGAGCTGGCGGACATGGATTTGCGTGAGGCCAACTCTGTCAGTGAGTTCGCCTGGCTGGGCTTGCGATCCCTTGAGCTGGCGTCGCTTGCGCAACTCTCCGCTGCCCGCCAGCGCAATGCCTTGAGTCATTGGCTCGAACCGCTGACCCGCCTGCCGGACACTGACCATTGGTCGGGTTGGGAGGATTTGCGCGACGCCAGCGGCGATGCCTGCCCGGTGTGGCGGCTGGCCGATGGCGAG
>NZ_AKJO01000144.1:0-9375 GCF_000282295.1 Pseudomonas sp. GM33 | reverse complement strand
ATCCCCGGATGAACACCTCCGCTCAGCCTGCCGAGGGGGCGGGTGGATCAAGATCACAAGCTGCAGGCGAGCTAACGCTCGGCCTGTTGAGTGGTGAAGAGCGGTTGTGTACGCCGACCCACTGTAGGCGCTGCCGAAGGCTGCGATCTTTTGCTCTTGATCTTCCGCTCTTTCGACATTGTCAAAAATCAAAGGTAGTAGCTGGCTTGTCAGCGATGGCGGCCTGCCAGCTGATCAATCTCTCTCAGACATACGCCGAACCACTGTGGGAGCTGGCTTGCCAGCGAAGGCGGCCTTCCAGCCGACCATTTTCTACAGCTGGCCCAACATCCTTACTTCCCAACCAATCCTTCCTACCCCGGCAATCTCAGCTCCGCACACAACCCCCCACCTTCCCGATTGCTCAAGGTCAACGACCCTCCAATCGCTATCGCCAGTTGCTGGGCAATCGCCAACCCCAACCCGGTGCCGCCGGTGCTGCGGTTGCGGGAGTTTTCCACGCGGTAGAACGGCTCCATCACTTGCTTGAGTTCTTCCTCGGCGATCCCCGGGCCACGGTCGAGGATCTTGATCGACAGCTTGCCGTCGGCCTGTTTTTCCACGTGCATCTCGGCAGCTCCGGCAAATTTCAATGCGTTGTCCGTCAGGTTGACCAGTACCCGGCGCAGGGCGTGGGGACGGGTGTCGATGACGGTGGTGCTCTTGCCTGTGAGTTGAACGTCCTTGCCCATGTCCTGGTAGTCGAACACCAGGCTGTCGAGGAACGAGTCGAGGTCGGTGCGGCGGCTTTCTTCGGTGGCGCCGTGGATGCTGCGGGCGTAGGCGACGCCTTCGCGTACCAGGTGTTCCATCTCGCCCAGGTCGTTCCACAGTTTGTCTTTTTCGCTGGAGTCGTCCATGAACTCGGCGCGCAGTTTCATGCGGGTGATCGGGGTTTGCAGGTCGTGGGAGATCGCCGCAAGCAATTGCATGCGTTCCTTCAGGTACGCCGCGATGCGTGCCTGCATCGCGTTGAAGGCCTTGGCGGCGTGGGCGACTTCGGTCGGGCCTTTTTCGTCCAGAAGCACGGGGTGGGCGTTGGGGTCCAGGGTTTCGACGGCGTCGGCGAGACGGGTGAGGGGGCGGATGGCGATTCTGACCGCCAGCCAGGAACAGGCGAGCATCAGCGCCAGTTGCCCGAGCAACACGATGGGTAGCCAGGGCGACAGCGGCACCATCGCCGGGCGGAGGTCGATTGTCAGCGGGCTGCCATCCGACAGGTTCAGGTGCACTTGGAAGTGTTTTTTCGGCCCGGGGATCTCAGTAAAGGTCATCGGGTAATCGTGGCCGATGGCGTCCTTGATCGAGGCGATGGCAATGGGTGCATCGGGCATGTCGGTGCGGATGGGCGTGCCCGGCGACCCCTCGTCGAGCAGGTAATTGTAGTTGCGCCGTTCCAGTTGTTTGAGCCAGGCGGCTCGTTCATCGGCGGGCAAGCGGTCGAGGATGGCAATGGAGGTGGAAACATCGGTTTCCAGGTTGCCGAGCATGGTGTTTTTCGAGGATTCGTAGCGTTCGTAGTACTGCGCGCCGAAGGACAATGCCTGGGCGAGGATCAGGCCGATCAGGAATATCAGCGACAGCCGCGAGGCCAGGGTCCGCGGCCAATGCAACGCCCCCGTCATGATTGATCGCCCAGGATTTCCACCGGCAGGGAAAACACATAGCCTTCGCTGCGCACGGTCTTGATGTAGGCCGGTTCGCGGGCGTCGTCGAGCAGGCGCTGGCGCAGGCGACTGACCAAAAGATCGATGGAACGGTCGAACAGGTCGGCGTCGCGGCCCTGGGTCAGGTTGAGCAATTGATCGCGGTTGAGCACCCGTTGCGGATGGTCGAGAAACACCCGCAGCAATCGATATTCGGCGCCGCTCAGGGCGACCATGGTGCCGTCTTCATCGAGCAGGTGACGGGCCGAGGTGTCCAGGCGCCAGCGCCCAAAGGCCAGCAGGCGACTGGCTTCGGTCACCACCAGGTTTGGCGGCAGCATGCGGGTGCGCCGCAGCACCGCGTTGATCCGCGCCAGCAGTTCACGGGCGGCGAAGGGTTTGACCAGGTAGTCGTCGGCGCCCATTTCCAGGCCCAGGATGCGGTCGGTTTCATCGTTGCGGGCGGTGAGCATCAGCACCGGCGTGGTCTTGTGTTTACCGGCGCGCAATTCGCGGCAGAGCAGCAAGCCATCGTCCCCCGGCATCATGATGTCCAGCACGATCAGGTCCACCGGGGTGGTTTCCAGAAACGCGCGCATCTGCCGTCCATCCGCCACGACGGTGGTGCGCAGGCCGTTCTTCTTCAGGTAGTTACCTACCAGCTCGCGGATTTCGCGGTCATCGTCAACGATGAGGATGTGATCAACGTGATCCATTGGGCCAAACCTCTGATGAATGGGGATTGCCACACAGTCTATCGAGCCCGGGCGGGGTCGCCTGCCGCCCTTTGTATTGCAGTGTATCCGGCCTGCCTGCGGATACACACGAAGGCAAAAAAGCCGATTTCCGGGGGTTTTGTATTGCTCTGTATCTGCACGCGGTTCTGATACGTACCGATTGATTCACGCCGATTCCCGACACAGACGAGATACCTCGCAGGCTTTTAATAGGTTCCATCGAGGCAAACCAGAGCGCCTCGGCCCAACGAACTGTTGAAACCTTGAGGAACTCGCCATGAACACCAAAGCCGTCTACGCCGCTTGCCTGTTTGCCGCCCTGAACATCTGCACCCTGTCGGCCCGCGCCGAAGCCGATGTTGCGCCCAAAACCTACACCTACGGCAGCCATCTTGACATCAGGAAAGTGGTTTCGCTGACCGAGGACGCTACGCCTTCCTGCGGTGTGGTCAATGCACGGCTGACGTACCTCGACTCCCAGTCGAAAACCCAGGTGCTGGATTACAGCAAGTTCGCCGACCACTGCAACTCGGAAAACTGAGTGTTGCGATCGACGACCGCCTAATCCCATTGAATCAGGAAGGACATCATGAACAACGTATCCCGCTTTCTTACCGCCATCGCCTTTTCCGTCGCCGGTGCGGCAGCCCATGCCAACGCCTCTGTCGAGCAAAGCGCCTGCGCCAGCAACACCTGCTTCCAGCTGACGCCCGTGGCAGAGAAGGGCACCCAGGGCTTCCTTGCGCAAGACGGTTCCAGCCGTACGCCGCAAGGGCAGATGCTCGCCGAGAACGGTGCCAGCCGCACGCCTCAGGGGCAGTTGCTGGATGAACAGACAGCTTGAAAACACCTCAATCCACTGTGGGAGCGAGCCTGCTCGCGAAAGCGATTGTCCGGTCAATGATGTGTCGCCTGACCCGACGCCATCGCGAGCAGGCTCGCTCCCACATTGGCTCTATGTCGCCCTCTGAATTGTATTAGGTGATCCCATGTTACTCATCGCTTTCCTGGGCGGCATATTGACCGTCCTCAGCCCGTGCATCCTGCCGGTCGTGCCCTTCCTGTTCGCCGGGGCCGATCGCACACGCGCCTCGATCCTGCTGACCCTCGGCGGCATGGTCCTGACCTTCGCCCTCGTCTCCAGCCTGGCCGTGGTCAGCACCGAGTGGGTGATACAGGCCAGCAACACCGGCCGCCACGTCGCCCTGTTCGTCATGGTGCTGTTCGCCCTGTCGCTGATTTCCGCCCGGGTCGGTGACTGGCTGGCACGCCCCTTCGTGCTGCTGGGCAATCGCATCGACCCGGATTCGCGCAAGATGTCCGGGCCGCTGGCGTCGATCATGATCGGTGTCGCCACCGGGCTGCTCTGGGCACCCTGCGCCGGGCCGATCCTCGGAGTGATTCTGACCGGCGCCATGCTGCAGGGCGCGAACGCCGGTACCAGTCTGTTGTTGGTGGCCTATGGCGCGGGCAGTGCGCTGTCCCTGGGTGTCCTGATCTTTGCCGGGCGTGGCCTGGTCAATCGCTTGAAGCCGTCGATTCCGGTCACCGGATGGCTGCGCCGGGGCGCCGGGGTTGCGGTGCTGGCCGGTGCGGCGGTGATCGCAACGGGGGCCAATGACCTGTTGCTGGCCAACACCTCATCGGAAGGTGTCAGCCGTATCGAGAAAGACGTGCTGGAGACCGTGCCGAAAGTCGTCGATTACCTGGTCAGCAAGGTCCAGGCCGACAGCACCATGGGCAACGCCCAGGGCGCGATGCCGTCCTTGTCCGGCGCGGTGGACTGGATCAACTCACCGGCACTGACCAACGAAGCCCTCAAAGGCAAGGTGGTGCTGGTGGATTTCTGGACCTTCGACTGCATCAACTGCAAGCACACCCTGCCGTACGTGAAGGACTGGGCGAAGAAATATGAAAAGGACGGGCTGGTGGTGATCGGCGTGCACACGCCTGAATACGGCTTTGAACGCGTCATCGACAACGTCAGGGACAAGGTGAAGGAATACGGCATCACCTACCCGGTGGCGATCGACAACAACTACGCGATCTGGCGCAACTTCGACAACCAGTACTGGCCGGCGCACTACATCATCGATGCCAAGGGGCAGGTGCGTTACACCCACTTCGGCGAAGGCAGCTACGACACGCAGGAGAAAGTGATCCAGCAGTTGCTGGAGGAGGCCAAGGCCAGCGCGCCAGCGGCGTAAACGGCTTGATCAATGGCTCACGGGCATAGCCTCGTGGGCCATGTTTTTTTTCTCCTGACCACGCCGCCACGCCGCCGGCGGTGCACCGAACTCGCGACGAAAGGCACGGCTGAAGGCGGTATCGGTCTGGTAACCCACTTCCTCGGCGATGCGCGTCAATGAGTTGTTGCTGCTGCGCAACAGGTTGGCGGCGAGCAACATCCGCCATTGCGTCAGGTACTGCATCGGCGACACCCCCACCAGTTGCTGGAAGCGCTCGGCCAACACCGATCTTGAAGTGCTGGCGGTGCGCGCCAGTTCGTCCAGCGTCCAGGCGTGGCAGGGTTTTTTGTGCAAGGCGTTGAGGGCGGCGCCGACGATGCGGTCGCGTACACCGGCCAGCCAGCCGGTGCGGCCTTCGCCCTGTTCGTTCATGTACAGGCGCAACACTTCGATGAACAACACTTCGGCGAGTTTGGCCAGGACTCCTTCGCCGCCGGGGCGGGGCGAGCGGGCTTCGGCGAGGGCGTAGCGCACGGAGGATTCCAGCCAGATACCGGCACTCGAACCGCGCACGTTGACCCGCACCACGGGTGGCAAGCCCTTGAGCAACATGCCCGCCAGGCGCGTGTCGCACGCCAGGTAGCCGCACACCAGGCGGGTGACCGCGCCACCACCGCCATAGCTCAGCTGGCGGGGCCGGCGCGCCAGCACCGCATCCAGTCGCGCACCCGTGGCCGGGGGCAATCCGGGTCGGGAGCACATGCGATGGGCGTCGCCTTGGGGGAAGATCACCACGTCGCCGGCGCTCAGCAGCAGCGGCGGGTCATCGCCCAGCTCGACGTAGCACTCGCCCTCGGTGATCAGGTGAAAGATCACCACCCGTTCCGCATCGGGCTCCAGGAACGGCGCGGCCGTGTCGGCGCTGGGCGACTGGTAGCACCAGGGCGCGGTGAACCGCGCGTTGATGAAGATCGCGCCGACCAGGTGCACCACCCGGAGGGTCTGTGACAGAGCGTCCATAGGGGTTTCCCCGTGACAGGATTCCTGATTGTGAACGTGTCGGTGCGCCGTGTGGAATCTCCGGACGATCGGGCAGGCTTGGGCGACGATCGGGCAGGACGCCAGCGCCCGTCAGGACGATAGTTGGATCACAGGGTGAATGCGCCCTGCCATCCAGAACAATAAAGAGAGGTTGCCATGCCTAAGTTCGTCATTGAACGTGAGATCCAGGGCGCCGGAGCTCTGTCGGAAAGGGATTTGAAAGCCGCTTCGCTAAAGTCCTGCCAGGCTTTGCGTGAGTTGCCGGAGGTACAGTGGCTGCAGAGCTATGTCACCGGTGACAAGCTCTACTGCGTGTACATCTCGCCGAGCGAGGAGCAGATCCAGGAGCACGCCAGGATCAGTGGTTTTCCCGCCAACCGCATTTCCCGGGTCATGAACATCATCGATCCGACGACAGCGGAGTAACCGCGATCAGGCCCGATTCGTGTTTCAACCCAGAGACTGCCTCCATGAGTACACCCATTGATCTGACTGCCTTGAAAAACCGCCAGATGGCCTCCTGGGCCAGCGGCGACTACGCCGTGATCGGCACCACCCTGCAAATCGTCGGCGAGCAACTGGCCGAAGCCTGTGACCTGTTGTGCGATGAGCGCGTGCTCGACGTCGCCGCCGGCAATGGCAACGCGACCCTCGCCGCCGCTCGCCGTGGCTGCCAGGTGACGTCCACCGACTATGTTGCCGCCTTGCTCGAGCGCGGCGCAGAACGGACCCGGGCAGAACGCCTGAATGTCGCCTTCCAGGTCGCCGATGCCGAAGCCTTGCCCTTCGCCGACGGCAGCTTCGACGCCGTGCTTTCCACGTTCGGTGTGATGTTCACGCCGGACCAGCCCAAGGCCGCCGCGGAGCTGGCGCGAGTTTGCCGCCCGGGCGGGCGGATCGGCCTGGCCAACTGGACACCGGAAGGTTTCGTCGGCCAGATGTTCAAGACCCTGGGCCAGCACCTGCCACCGCCGCCGGGAGCGAATCCACCCTCGCGCTGGGGCACCGAAGCCTGGCTGCACGAGCATTTCGACGAGCGGGACTTCCTGCTGCAGGTGACGCGTCGCACGTTCAATTTCCGCTATCGCTCTGCAGCGCATTTCATCGACACCTTCCGCCAGTGGTACGGACCGGTACACAAAGCCTTCGCCGCACTGCCCGCGGATGGCGCCAAGGCCCTGGAAGCGGACCTGACCGAGCTGATCAACCGAATGAACCGGGCGGGCGACAAATCGCTGGTGGTGCCGAGTGAATACCTGGAGGTGGTGATCACGCGGCGGTGAAGTGCCATGCATAACCCCTGTAGGAGCGAGCTTGCTCGCGATGGACTCGAAAACACCGCGTGCATCCAGAAATCACGCGTAATCGTTATCGATCATCGCGAGCAAGCTCGCTCCTACAGGGGGCTGTGTTCAGACACGCTAAACCACTTTCGCCCCCCGCGCCTGCAGCAACTCGCGCAACACCGACCGATGACAATGCGCTTCATCCTCGCAATAACAGCCCACGGCCAGGGACGTGCTGTGAGACAGCGCGGCCAGCAAGTCCAGCATCTGGCTGGCGGCGGGCTGGTTCATCTCGGCCTTGAACTTGCGCCGGAACACCTCCCAGGCCTTGGCATCCTGCGCAGCCTTGGCCTCGGCCACCAGTTCCGCGCTGGGTGCCAGCAAGGGCTGCCAGACATCATAGAAATCCCGGCTGGCGAATTCGGCTTTCGGTACGCCACGGGGAGGGCGGCGCACCGTGCCCAGGCGCAAGCCTTCATCGGGGCGACGCGGCGAACCCAGTTGAACGATATGGACCGGCATGGCTACTTGAGCCGCGATTCGTCGAACCACTCCAGCGCCGTGCGCCAGAAGCAGATACCGAGGAAATACGCCGACATCAGCAGCCACAGCCCCATCACCATCGGGTTGATCACCGGATGGTTGAGCACCAGCGACAAGCTGCACAGCAACCAGATGGCCGTCACCGCAATGTTGATCGGCATGAACCGGCGCACGCGGAACGGGTGCAGGAATTTCATCCGGGTCACGGTCAGCAGGGCCAGGCCAATGATGGTCATGAAGGTGATCCACGGCGACGGGGCGATGATGTACAGGCACAGGGCAACCACGTTCCAGGCGGCGGGGAAGCCCTGGAAGTAGTTGTCCTTGCTCTTCATGTTGACGTTGCAGAAACAGAACAGCGACGACACCAGAATCAGCGACACGCTCAGCAGCAGGGTGTAGTCCGGCAACGGGATGTAGCGATAGATGAACAGCGCCGGGATAAACACATACGTCAGGTAATCGATCACCAGGTCGAGGATCGAGCCATCGAAGCTCGGCAACACCGACTGCACGTTGACCTTGCGCGCCAGTGCGCCGTCCAGTCCGTCGACGATCAGGGCGACACCCAGCCACAGCAGGCAATGGGTCGGCTGGTTATCCAGCAGGGACAGTGTGGCGAGGAAAGCGGTGACCACGCCGGTGGCCGTAAAACCATGGGCGCCCCATGCTTTGAGTCTGGCGATGTACAGGGTTGAAATCACAGGGGCGTTCTCCAGTGAATGAAGCAAGCCAGTTGACGCCCCGCATGAGGGGCGCTGGCAAACCGGGTCGGGTTGCAGGTATCGACCGGGTATCCGCGGATAAGGTTCACCACCTATGAATCTTAGCCGCGCTGAAAAAAAATACCCCGGACAATCCGCAGTGACACGGGCGCGTCAGCCCAACGGCGCTGGCACATTCGTCTGCGAGGTCTATCGTTGCCTGTCTGGACAGAACCCTTCCCAAGAGGACAAGCGTCATGAACACCAGCGATCTGCTCGAACAGTTATTGCGCGCCGGCCAGGGCTCGATGGCGCAACGGGGGGGCGGTGGCGCGTCGGCCCAGGGCGGGCTCGGCGACCTTGGCGGATTGCTCGGCGGGTTGTTGGGCGGTGGCGCCGGTGCGGGTGCGGGCGGCGGTGGCGCAGGGTTGGGCGGTTTGCTCGGTGGTTTGCTGGGCGGCGGTTCGCCGATGGGCGGCGCACCGCAAAGCCGCTCCGGGGGCGGCACCAATTATGCGGCGCTGGCGTCCCTCGGCATGATGGCGTTCCAGGCGTACCAGGCCTGGCAACGCAGCCAGGCGTCGGCCCCGCAGGAAGCGCCGCGCACCGTCGACTTGCTGGCCGGCCCGGAAGCCGAGGAACACAGCCATGCGATCCTGCGGGCGTTGATTGCGGCGGCCAAGGCCGATGGCCGGATCGATGATTCCGAAAAACAGATGATCAGCACTGAAATCGGCCGTCACACCGACGATCCGCAATTGCAGCAATGGCTGGACGATGAGGTCGCCAAGCCGCTGGACCCCAATGAAGTGGCGCAGTCGGCCACCGACCCCGGCATGGCCTCGGAGATGTACCTGGCCAGCGTGATGCTGGTGGACGACCAGCAGGACGCCGAGCGCAACTATCTGGATGAACTGGCCGCGGCATTGCAGATCGAGCCAGAGTTGCAATTGCATCTGGAGCAGCAGGCCAAGGGCACTGCCTAAAGCTTCGCGAGCAGGCTCGCTCCCACAGGTTGATCCGCGCCGAACCCAGATTCTGCGTGCGCTGAAAATCACTGTGGGAGCGAGCTTGATCCGCGCCGAACGCAGAAGCTGTATGCGCTGAAAGTCATTGTGAGAGCGAGCCTGCTCGCGAAGCGGTCGTCACAACCAACATCCTTGGCGCCTGACCCACCGCCATCGCGAGCA